>JAQIBQ010000536.1 GCA_027859005.1 Prolixibacteraceae bacterium
GAATACATTCAGTCCACTATATTGTCTGAAATAGAAGAGACAAACATTTTCACGATTTCGCAAAGCAATTCAGAGTATGTATTGAATGGTAAAGTTAATTCATTTATATGTAAATATAATTCGGGGCCATTGGCTTATGTTGGAAATAGTGTGTTTTTAGGAGGTGCAATATTGAATTTAGTTAATGCTTTTACATATACAGTAAGTTTAACTGGTTCATTTGTTATGCTCTGTGGCGCAACACTGATGTTGGTATCAAAAAGTAAGGTAACAGCAACCGTGAATTTTGATTATAGCCTCTCAAAGAACAATGAAATTATATATGAAGGATTTGCAAATGGGAATGTAATTGGGCAAACATGAAGTGCATCACCCCAAAAAACCTCTGCAAAATCTTCTCTTCTTTTAGATCAAGCTCTTTCTATTGCCATCAATACCATGTTTGATGATATTTCTGAAAAAGTTAAATAATATAGGAATAGTAATACTGCATAGACTATTAAAGGTAAATGAATATCCGCATAATTACCCTAAATGTGAAACTGAAGCTTTTTTGTTGCAGGTATGACTCCAGTCTGAGAACATATTGTTTTAGGAAACCAAGCGGGCATTCATATAAAGGTATTAAACGAAAGAAACTATTCAAATGAGAAAAGGTTTGCTTAGTTTGAAACAGATGATCAAAGTAAGAGGACAAAATATTTTTTCGAAACCGGATCTAATTTTTAATAAAAAAATTTAAACCATGAAATTTAAAAATTTACTTTTTTTAAGTCTTATTGTTGTCGTTATTCTTTTTTCATGTAATGACAATATTACAGGGATGTTGGATGAATATGGGAAAATTGAATCACTTTATCCCGTAAAATATGGTGATAAGTGGGGCTATATTGATACTAAAGGAGAATTGGTTATTAATCCAATGTTTGAATTAGATGGCGATGGAATGAATAACCTTTTTATAAATGGACTGGCAATTGCATCTATCGATGGTGAAAAATATGGATTCATTGATACCGAAGGTAATTTTTCAATTAATGCCATGTATACTCAAGCTGCATCTTTTGGGACTAATGATTTGGCTTGGGTGCAAAATAAAGACAATGAGTACTTTATTGATAAAGCAGGCTTACCGAAAATAATGTTAGGCAATTATAGTGCTTGTGGCTTTTTTTTCTATGATAATTTAACCAATGTTTGGGACGATGATTGGGATGGAGGTTATATAGATACTGATGGGAAAATGGTGATTCCAATCATGTTCGATAATGTGACCCCATTTAGCGATGGTTTGGCCTGGGTCATGCGTGATGTAGATGATTATAAATGGGAAGCCATTGATAAAACGGGCAAAACTGTTATTCAACCCCAGTTTGATTGGGCCGAAAGATTTTCAGAAGGCTTGGCAGCAGTAACTATTGGAGATTACGAGGGGTTTATCAATAAGAAAGGAGAGTATGTTATTCCTCTTCAATTTACTTGGGCCAGTAGTTTTTACGATGGTCTTGCTTGTGTTGAGATGAATGATAAATATGGGTTTATTGATAAAAAAGGCGAATGGGTAATTCAACCGCAATTTGATGACGCATCAGATTTTTGTTGTGGATATGTAGCAGTAAAATTGAATGATAAATGGGGTTTTATAGATAAAAAAGGTGAATGGGTAGTTCAACCTATTTTTAATGAGGCCCTTTTTTTTATTGGCGATTTGGCAATGGTTTTTTACGATGAAGATGATGATGGATTTAGTTATGTAAATACCGATGGACAGATTGTTTGGAAACATACAAATTCGAAAAATAAAAGTACAGTTCTAAAATCAGCTAAAAGAAATACCAACGAGCAAAAATCCGAATTCAGGAGGCAACTTCGTGATTGGTATGGATACTAAGTTTAAAAATAAATGATTATGAAACCGATCCAATTATTTTTGCAGATTTTTGTTGGGTTAATACTCTATTCTTGCACCAACCAGCCACCCACCTGTACAATAATATCTCCATCCAATGGCGATGAATTTACCCAGGGTGAAAAAATAACCTTCGTTATCAATGCTACCGATGAGGATGGCAGTGTTGCAAGTATCGAACTACTTGCTGGAAGCGAATTGATAAAGACACTAACGCAAATGCCCTTTATTTACGAATGGGACACTAAAGATTTTGAAGCAGGAAGTTATACAATTACAGCAACTGCTGTTGACGATGAAGGAGAGGGAGCATCTGCAAGTGTTACTCTGGATATTTTACAAAAATTGGAGGTGCCAACTGTTGAAACCTTGGAAGCATCAGCTATAACTGAATATTCGGCCACCTTAAACGGAGCAATTAGTCTGGATGGGAATTCTGCAGTTACTAAATGTGGTTTTTATTGGAGCAGTTCCGATAATACACCCGATTCGGGCGATAATGTAGAGGAGGTTTCAGGAACAGGTGAGAATATCACATTTGAATTAAGTGATTTAACGCCTAGCTCCAAATACTATTACACCGCTTTTGCCATTAATGCCGAAGGTACTAGTACCGGAGAAGTAAAAAGTTTTACCACACAAGAAGCACCAATAACAAAACCAGAGCTTGAAACATTAGCAGTTACCAACATCACTTCTGCCAGTGCAGTGTTAAATGCCGAAGTTGTTTTCGATGGTGGTGCTACCATCAAGCAGCGAGGTTTTTACTGGAGTAAAACCGACGCTACGCCCGATAGTGTTGACAACGTTGAAATAGTAACTGGTACAATAGGTTCTTTTACCTTTGAATTATCCAATTTAGCATCCAATACCACTTATTACGTAGCTGCTTTTGCCACGAATAGTGAAGGAACAAATATTAGTGCAGTTATCAGTTTTACCACTAGTGAAGAAACTGGCAATAATACAATTACAGACTCGCGTGATGGCCACCAATACAAAATAGTAAAGATTGATAATAAAACATGGATGGCTGAAAACCTGGCCTATCTACCTGCTGTTTTTCCGCTTGATGAAAGCTCGAGTACAGCATCAATATATTATGTTTATGATTATAATGGTTACGATGTCAATACAGCAAAAGAAGTATCCAATTATAACGAATATGGTGTATTATATAACTGGCCTGCAGCAAAAAATGCATGTCCTGCGGGTTGGCACCTACCTACCGATGCTGAATGGTATGAACTAGGGCTTTATATAAGTCTAAAATTGGGGCCATATACTGAATCTTATAGCGATGAAGGTGCATGGTTAAAAGCAGGCAAACATTTAATGTCAAAATCGGGGTGGAGTGATGGGAATAATGGTTATGACGATTTAGGTTTTAGTGGTTTGCCAGCTGGTTTTCGTACTTCAAATGGAATGTTCTATGGAAAGTATATGATGACTTCGTGGTGGTCATCTACCCAAAGCACTTCAGATTATCATTATAGCTGGGCGGTCGATATTTCGTTTGATATGACTCGCCTTAAATCTCATTGGTTATGGGGACTTAGTGTAAGGTGTGTTAAAGATAATCAGTAATTAAAAATAAAGCCATGAAAAATCATAAATCATTAATTTATACTCTTGTATTATATTTGTTGATATTCACCGGCTGCACCAACCAGCCGCCCGTGTGTTCCATCATATCACCAGCCAATGGCGATGAATTTACCCAGAGCGATATAGTAACTTTTGTGATCAATGCAACCGATGAAGACGGTTCGATTGAACGTATCGAAATAATGGCAGGGACTGAATTAATTACTACACTCACTCAAATGCCCTTTATTTATGAATGGGACACTAAAGAAGTTGAACCCGGCAGTTATACCGTTACAGCAACTGCTGTTGACGATGAAGGTGAGGCCGCAACTTCAATTGTTCCCATTGAGCTGTTACAAAAATTGGAGGTGCCAACTGTTGAAACCTTGGATGCAACAGATATCACCGAATATACCGTTACACTAAACGGCCAAATAACCTTTGATGGAAATACCCCAATAACCGAAAGTGGGTTTTATTGGAGTAGTACCAATAACAATCCGGGTATAGGCGACAATGTTGAAATCGACATTGTGTCGATGGGCAGTTTTTCCGCTGAATTATCTGGACTGGGAGCAAATACAACTTACTATTATTGTGCATATGCAGCTAATAGTGAAGGGGTGGTAAAAGGGGAGGTAAAGTCCTTCACAACATACGATGATTATAATAAAATAATTGAAAATGGCTTTTTTATCGATAGCCGTGATGGACATAAATATGACGTAACGCTTATTGAAACACAACTATGGATGGCTGAAAACCTGGCCTATTTGCCACAAATACGATCTTATGATCTAAGTTCTTCAAATACAATCCCCTATTGTTATTTATTTGGATACAAGGGTAGCGGTGTCGATGAAGCCAAACAAACCGAATATTATCAAACCTACGGGGTGCTTTATAACTGGCCAGCTGCTGTAGAATACTGCCCGAGCGGATGGCATTTACCTTCAAATAATGAATTTGATATTCTTGCTCAATTTGTAAACGAAACGATGAATTG
>JAQIBQ010000543.1 GCA_027859005.1 Prolixibacteraceae bacterium
GTCTTCATCAGTTTTGAACCGTTCAGCAAACTCTATAAGATTTTGTCCTTTAAAAATATCCATGTATCTATTGATTTTACAGGAAACAAATATATGTATTTATCTACTGACTTCTAAAACTCTTTTTAACCAGCTTATGAACAGTTTTTCAAAAATGAAAGTATTATCATTTCTAAGCTTGTTAAAAGTCAACCCCAAGTTATGAACAGGTGTTAATAACTTTAAAGTTCAGATAATAAGGCGTTAAGCAGGGTTATTAAGAATTTATCTGTGAATAAAAACGCATTTTTTTCCTTGCAGAGTTCAAAAACTTGAAAAATACCAGCTCGTTTTGATGTTAATTAAATGATGATTTCTCCTCTTTGACGGTTTCTGAATCGTGTAATTTTTGAATAGCCAACCGATTTTAAAAGTTCTATCGCAGTTTCGAAATGGCGGGCAACTTGTTCCGGTTTGTGGGCATCGGATCCCAATGTTATAGGTATTCCAATTTTTGCAGCCAACTCTAAGATTTGTTTATTTGGAAAGAATTCTCCACAGGGTCGGTCAATTCCGCTTGTGTTTAACTCCATTACCACATCGGCTTCCTTTAATACTTTTAAAGTTTCTTCATACAAATGTGTCTGATCACTTTCGGGCCAACACTGAAACTTTTTGATTAGATCGAAATGTCCAATTACATCGAAAAGTTGGGATTTTGCGGCTTGTTGAATCAATTCAAAATACATTTTGTACAATTCATTATTCGACCATTTTCCATACAACGATTTATCGGTATCGTAATTCCAGTTGCCAATGAAATGTACCGATCCGATTACATAATCTACTGGAAATTGAGCAATTATTTCTTTTAATTCTTTCTCTTTATTGGGAAAATAGTCAACTTCTAAACCAAACCTTACTTGCACATCTTCAGAAAAATCAGCACATAAGTTTTTTAAATTCTCTTTCATTACAGGATAATCGATTTCTTTCACACACCAATCAACTGGAGCAAGCGTAATGTGATCGGTAAAACCAATTTCTGCCAAATCTTTTTTGCGTGCTTTTTCCAAATAAGCTGGGTAGGTATCTTTTCCATCAGAAAAAGTGGTGTGCATGTGGTAGTCTACAAGATAACTCATGGTTGAGAATTATTGGATCATTATTTCTTTTTTAAAATTAACAAATGACACTAACATTAAAGGTGAAACCCATTATAATTTTATCAACTTTAAATTTATTAATACAATCTTTTTAAATTGAGCTTTGCATTAGAGCTGTTAATTAAAAGTTGGATATGCTTAAAATAAAATTATATATACTTCTATCGGTCGTTCTTCTTATTCAACAGAATGTGTTTTCAAAATCGATGACCATTGCTACAGCTTCAAATTTTAGGGAGCCAATGACAGATATTATTAAGCAATTTGAAATTGAAAATCCAGACATTGAAATAAAATCCGTTTTTGGGTCTTCGGGAAATTTATACAATCAGATTACGAACAGCGCACCTTTCGATATCTACTTTTCTGCGAATGTCAAATATCCCCAAAAGATCTATGAAGGAGGATTTAGTTACGATTTGCCTAAAATATATGCCATTGGACAATTAGTATTGTGGAGCAAACGGGTAGATGTTTCTCAAGGACTTTCGATTTTAGAAAAAGAAAAGGTTAAACGAATTGCCATAGCAAATCCAGATTTGGCTCCTTATGGAATTAGCGCAATGGAAAGTATGAAATACTTTAATTTGTACATTAAATTAAAACCGAAATTGGTGATTGCTGAAAATATTGCTCAATCGGCACAGTTTGCGGTTACTGGTAATGCCGATGTTGCCTTTATAGCCAAATCCCAATTAAATATGAATGCAATTAAGGGAAAAGGGACATCTTTTAATATTCCTTTTGAGTCATATTCTTCCATTGAACAAGCCTTTGTTGTATTAAAGCGAGAAGGCAATGAGTCAATTACCCAAAAATTTGTAGCTTTCCTTTCAAAACCTGAAATTCAGCAAATGATAGTAGATTACGGCTATAAACTTGAAGAGAATGAATAAACTCACAGGCAAAATAGTAAACATAACTTCATCAGGAAACATTTCGCTTGTTGAGGCAAAAGTTGATGATGTTGTACTTTCTTCAATGATATTGGGCAACTCTTCAAATACCAGTTTTTTGAAAGTTGGCAACACAATTCAGTTGTTGTTCAAAGAGTCGGAAGTATCGATAGCTAAAAATTTTGGAGGTGAAATTAGTTTGCGGAACCAACTTCAGGGACCGATACTGAAAATAAAAAAGGGTGAAGTTTTTTCTGAAATTACGTTCGATTTTAAAGGGAATAAAATGGTATCCTTAATTACAACACGATCGGTTGATCGACTTGAGCTGCTTGTGGGCGATGTTGTAACAGGCTTCATTAAATCGAACGAAGTAATATTAAGTATCGAAGATGAATAGTGAATTTATAACAACTTTGCTGATAACCTTTAAATTGGCTGTTATTACTACCGCAGTATTGTTTGTGGTGGGTATACCAATTGCAGCCTATTTGGCTTTTTCAAAAAATAAATTCAAAGTTGTAGCTGAAGCATTGATTACCATGCCTATGGTTTTGCCTCCATCGGTTTTAGGTTATTATTTATTGGTGGCTTATAGTCCCGATTTCTTTATCGGCAGTTTTTTAGAATCTGCATTCAATATACGTTTGGCCTTTTCTTTTTCAGGTTTGGTGGTGGGTTCTGTTTTGTTCAGTTTGCCCTTTATGATTTCACCCATACAGTCGGGCTTACAAAATTTACCGTCGTCTTTATCAGAAGCCTCATCAACTTTAGGTAAAACAAAACTTCAAACCTTGCATCGGGTTTTACTTCCGAACATAAAACCATCAATAATAACAGCTATTGTTTTAACTTTTGCTCATACCATTGGTGAATTTGGCGTGGTGTTAATGATTGGCGGAAATATTCCGGGCGAAACTCGAGTAGCTTCCATTGCAATTTATGACGAAGTGCAGGCACTTAACTTCGATACAGCCAATAAATATGCCTTCATTTTGTTTGCGATTACTTTTATATTGTTGTTGTTGATTTACACCTTTAATCGAAAAAACAGTTCATCATGGAAACCCTTTTAATTGAAGCCAATTTTCGGAAAAAACTTTTCACAACTCAAGGTGAAATGATTTTGGATGTTCAGTTTTCTATTAAGAAAGGTGAATTGGTTTCGATATATGGTCCCTCGGGCGTTGGGAAAACAACCATATTAAGAATCTTGGCTGGTTTAACCGATGCCGATGAAGGAGAGGTAATAGTGGATGGTGAAACTTGGTTCAATTCTTTAAAAAAAATAAATCTTCAGGCTCGAAAGAGACCCGTTGGCTATATGTTTCAGGATTATGCATTGTTCCCAAACATGAGCATAAAAGAAAATTTGAAATTCGCTCAAACCGAGCAAGACCCAAAACACATAGATGAACTATTAACTTTGTTCGATTTAAAAGAACTTCAAAATAGAAAACCAACAATGTTATCGGGAGGTCAGCAGCAACGTGTTGCATTGGCAAGAGCACTAGCCCGAAAACCAAAATTGCTTTTGCTTGACGAACCACTTTCAGCCATCGACCCAGCATTTAGAACCAAGCTTCAAAATGAAATTCTTGAAATTCAACGTCAATATGGGATAACCACTTTATTGGTGAGTCACGATTTACCCGAAGTGTTCAAATTAAGCAAACGAGTTATTATGCTCGAAGCTGGTAAGATTGTAAAACAAGGCGACCCTTTCGAAGTTTTGGGATCGAAACGCACCAGCGGTAAGGTACAATTCATGGCCGAAGTTTTAAAGGTTGAAAGCGAAGATATTCTAAAAGTCCTAACCCTTCTTTCGGGCAATTCTTTAGTAAAAGTGGCTGTGCGCGATGACGATGAGCAGCAATATCAACCAGGAGATAAGGTGGTGATTATAACTAAGGCTTTTAATCCGGTAATTCAGAAAATATAAAATACATAGGTTTTGATTATTGTAAAAACTGAATGGTTAGTTTATTTGAGTTTAATATGAATTTGCTGTATTGCTAATTCTGTAACTCAATTCAATAATGCGACTAGCAATTTCATACATTTCTGTTTCAAATTTGAATATTGAAATTCGTTTTGTATCATCAGTAACCAAACGTGAAATTAGTTGTTTGTGAGCTTTATTCAACTTTTTATTAAATGCTGATCTTGTTTTTTCAAAGTTTTCTTCATCAATATCGCTTCCGTTATGGTAGTGCTTAAAAGCTGTCTCTAATGATTGAATTGCATCGTTATATATTTTTTGAATGATTTTTACTGTTGGCGCGCTTACATTGAATTTTTTATTTAAACGTAATTCTGTTGCTTCTACCATCTCTTGTGAAATAAGAATACTAATCATTTTAATTACGTTGATGGTTTCTACATGCTTTCGAACTTCTTGCATTTGTAGGTTTGTTAATCTTTTCTTTTGAAGTTCACCCAGGTATTCTAAAATTTCAACTTGGCAACTTTCGATTGTAGAATAGAAATTTGCAAGGGATTTTATTTGTCCTTTTTTACCGGTTAGTGCAATTTTTGATGCATCGTTCAATTTATTGATAAGTACTTTGCTAAGATTTTCAATATTATTGGATACCATTTCCAAAGCCATTGAAATATCTTTTAAATAATATCGCTCAAGTTTTACTGTCTCTCCTTCATGTACTACTTCAACAGGTACAATTTTATATACAAGTTTTGCAATTTGTTTCGTAAATCCAATAAAAATGAAAGTATTAAGAATGTTGAATATAGTATGTGCATTTGCAATTTGACGAGGCAAATTATTAGGTGAAATATTTTCAGTAAGTGTTGCAAGTGAAGGTATAAATGCAAGCCATAACATGGCACCCAAAATATTAAATAAAATATGTGCCACAGCAACTTGCATGGCGACTTTGGGTTTTCCTAAGGCCGATAAAAAAGCGGTAACACAAGTTCCAATGTTTGCTCCAATTATAAGCGCTATGCCTCCTTCAATATTAAGTAAGCCTTGTGATGCCATCACAATTACAATACCTGTTGTAGCCGATGAACTTTGAACTGTAGCTGTAAATAAAGCACCAATTAATATGCCCCAAAAAGGATTGTCCAAGCCTTGCATCAGATTTACAAATGGTTCGTAATCTCGTAGAGGAGATGTTCCCTTTGACATTAAGGACATGCCAAGAAAAACAAATCCCAAACCCAATATAACCAAACCGGTATGTCTAATTTGTTTCTGTTTTGAAAGTGAATTTAACAGGAAGCCAATTATTACAAAAACAAGAGCAGCTTTAGTAATTTTAAAAGCAATTATTTGAGCTGTAATAGTTGTTCCAATATTTGCTCCAAGTATAATTCCCAGGGTATTTTCAAATGACATTAATCCTGCCGAAACAAAGCCAACCACAAGCACTGTTGTTACCGATGACGATTGAATAACCGATGTAATTGAAGCTCCTGCAAGTAATCCCTTCCAACGGTTTGAAGTCATTCGGGCCAGAAAGTTTTTTAATCGGCTACCGGCTACTAATTTTAATCCATCAGTCATTATTGACATTCCATACAAGAATATTGCAAGACCGCCAAAGACCTGTACCAAAAGAGTACCCCAATTTAACTCCATAGTATGTAAGTATATTTCATCGGTTTAAACATACTAAAATTTCATCAATGATGAAGTTGATCTTTCGTTTGTAGTTATGTTTCATAAGGGTTTCTGAGGTCTTTTTTTAAGAAAAATATTTTATAGCCTTTCTACTTGATCAGCATAATCCAGTTGCAAATCTTCGTGAAGCGTTTTCATTACTTTTTTGACCTGTTCAAACTGTCGCATGTACATATTACCCAATACGGTACCATATCGCAAAGACAATCCAGACGTTTTCAATTTTCGGCAGAAGTAAATAAGTAATTCCAATTCTGTTGTTTTTTCGCCCGAGAATTTGATGTATTTCTGTGTGGTTTTCAATACTTTTCGAACTGTTTTTTTAGAGAGAAATACGCGCGACTTATTTAGGTTTTTGAATTGCTCGTCAATTTCTTCTTTCACCTCTTTTATGTAGTCTTCCTGATCGTAAGCTTGAAAAAGCAAGTAGTTCATCAGCTGTTTGTTTTCCACCTTGTATTTTGTCAATCGAATACAATATTCAATTAATTTATCGGGCGGTTGGTGCAACAGCTCTTTTTTAATGGTACTGATGGATTCTGGCTTCATTGTAGCAAAGCTATAAAACTTAGTTGAATACTCATAAATCAAGAAATTTCAATAGTTGAAATAACTGGTCATGTAGTACATAAGCAATTATAAATGTATCTCTAAACTTAGTTTATAATGAAAAATACGAAATTTTTATTTTCCTAAAAGTTGCAGTTAATCAGCGGGTTGGTGTTTTAT
>JAQIBQ010000558.1 GCA_027859005.1 Prolixibacteraceae bacterium
TTACAACCCGACTGGCATATGGTTTAAGTCCAATACTGCATGCGAGCATTCGCCTAATGAAAAATTGCCAGATTTAAAATTAAATATTCTTCCCCACAACAATGTCACATGATCCATAAGTTGCCTGTTATTATAGCAATACGAGAAAGAATAAAGATAAGGTGATCGTTTTTGCATTATACTGAATTGGCATATTTAAAAATTGAAGCCAAATAATGTTTTAAAAAGAAAACACAGACATGATATAACTCAAAAAAATTAAGTTCTTTTTTATATACTTTAGAAAGCTTAAAAAATATAATAAAAATGAAAACACAAAACACACTTTATCTATTGTTAATAATTATGCTAACATCCTGCTCTACAACTGAAAAAAACAGCTCAAACCCCTTACTTTCAAGTTATGATACTCCATTTGGTGTACCACCTTTTGAGCAAATAAAAAATGAGCACTATGCTCCTGCGTTCAATGCAGCTATAGATGAACACAACAAAGAAATTGAAGCTATAATAAATAACTCAGATGAACCTACTTTTGAGAATACAATTTTAGCCATTGAATACGCAGGCAGTACAATTGATAAAGTACAAAGCGTATTTGGCAATTTAATGGGTGCAAATACCAACGATAAGTTACAAGCAATTGCAAAAGATTTTTATCCTAAGCTTTCAAGGCATCAGGATGATATTTCAATGAATGATAAGCTTTTTGCTAAAGTAAAAGCGGTTTACGATAGAGAAAATGAGCTAAAACTAAGCGGAAAAGAAGTAGAACTCAACGATGAAGAAATGAAATTGTTGGACGAAACGTACAAAAGCTTTGTACGGAATGGAGCGAATTTACCTTCCGATCAAAAAGAGAAAATGAAAGCCATAAACGGTGAGCTTTCTTCGTTATCATTACAGTTTGGTGAAAACCTTTTGGCTGAAACCAATAACTTCAAATTAGTAATTGATAACAAAGCTGACTTAGCTGGCTTGCCAGAAAGTGCCATTATAGGTGCTGCAGAAGCTTCTGGTGAAGATGGAAAATGGTTATTTACATTGCATAAACCAAGTTGGATTCCATTTTTGCAATATGCAGAAAACAGAGAATTAAGAGAACAGCTTTATAAGGCAATGTACAATCGTTGTAACAATAACAATGAATTCGACAATAAAGAAATTATTAAAAAAATTCTTTCGCTTCGGACTCAACGTGCAAAAATAATGGGTTTTAACAACCATGCTGAATTTGCATTGGACAACCGTATGGCAAAGAAACCTGAAAATGTACTTAACTTATTAAACCAACTTTGGGAACCTGCACTCAATATGGCAAAAAAAGAAGCTAGCAAAATGCAAGCCATGATTGACTCCGAAGGTGGAAACTTTAAATTAAAAAGCTGGGATTGGTGGTTTTATGCCGAAAAAGTAAGAAAAGAAAAATATGCAATTGACGAAGCTGAAGTTCGCGCTTATTTTGAATTAAATAATGTACGAGAAGGTGCTTTCTTATTAGCAAATAAGCTTTGGGGACTTCAGTTTAAAGAAATAGAAAACATACCAGTTCCACATCCCGAAGCAAAAGCATTTGAAGTAATTGATGCCGATGATTCTCACATTGGTGTTTTATATGTAGATTATTTTCCGCGTGCGAGTAAACGCGGTGGTGCTTGGATGAACAGCTACCGTAAACAATCGCAAACTATTGACGGAAATAATATAGCACCTATTATTACTAACGTGTGTAATTTCTCAAAACCAACAGGCGACAAACCTGCTCTATTAAGCTTTGATGAAGTGACTACCCTATTCCATGAATTTGGACATGCATTGCATGGTTTGCTCTCCGATTGTCAATTCAATAGCTTGTCAGGAACCTCAGTACCGCGCGACTTTGTAGAGTTACCGTCTCAAATAATGGAGAATTGGTGTCCTGAACCTGAAATGTTGAAACTATTTGCAAAGCACTATGAAACAGGCGAAGTTATTCCGACTGAATTAGTCGACAAATTATTAGCTTCATCTAAGTTCAATCAAGGATTTGAAACTGTTGAATATTTGGCAGCATCGATACTCGATATGAATTACCATACAACCAATAATGTTGAAGGAATTGATATTGAAAAATTCGAAACCGAAAGCATGGCAAAAATTGGTTTAATTGATGAAATAATTCCACGTTACAAATCAACATACTTCAATCATATATGGGCCAGCGGTTATTCTGCAGGATATTACAGTTACATTTGGGCCGAAGTGCTTGATGCAGATGCGTTTGATTCGTTTGTAAATTCAGGCGATATATTTAACGCTGAATTGGCCAATTCTTTCCGTAAAAATATCTTAGAAAATGGTGGCACTATTGAAGCAATGACCATGTACGAAAACTTTAGAGGACAGGAACCGTCAATAGAACCATTGCTTAAAAAGCGAGGACTGAAATAAAAACATATACTATACAAAAACTAGCCTGTGACTTAGTTCATAGGCTTTTTTTGTTATATATTTTATCGCACAAAAAAAAACCAGAGAAACATACTTCTCTGGTTTTCTTATATAAGTGGAATTTAATTCCCTATTCTTTTGTTTCTTTTATTTCTGGGGTTTCTGGAGTTTCTTCAGCAGGTTTTTCAGCTTCTTCGTCTTCAAAGCTTAACATTTCTTTTTCCTGAAGAATATTATACCACTGAATTACTTTTTTGATATCAGAAACATATACCCTGTCTTCATCGAAATCAGGAAGTATTTCTTTGAAATATTCTTTTAAAATATTTCCTGATAATTTATGATCGATGCTTTTCTTAAAGTCCTCTTTTTCAGCAATCTTCTTTAAAACATCCTTTAAAGGAACTTCTTCGTTTATTGTAAATATAGCAATATCTTCAAGCGAAATAATTTTATTTGTAGAATGGGCTGGAAAACGTTTTCCACTTAATAGTGATTCAACAATAACACTATTATTCCCTTTTGATACAGTTTTAAATAAACCTGCTTGACCTGAAATAGCTAAAATATCTTTCAACATTACTTTTCTTTTTATAATTTTTGCCGAAGATAATAAGAAACTATGTTACAATCTCCATGAAAACATGAAATTCTAATTAAAATTGAATCGTTTACTTACTCCAACTTTAATCCACCGCCCTGGTTGTTGAACATTCCCGATGTCGTAATATTCAACATCGAAGATATTATTTAAACTAGCATATATCTTCCAACCAGCGTGATTCCAAATAATCTTAATATCTGTAGTTGAGAAAGGTTCATAATCTTTCATCCCTACTGATTGAGAATTTTCGTACTTCAAATATTCACCATTTCTATCTTGAAATGCAAAATGCCACGAAGCAGAAATATTCTTCCAAACGCTATGGTTTAAACTAACATCTAATCTATGCTTCAAATAGTTAAGTGAATAATTCGAAATAAGTTCTGTTTCAACTTTGTTCTGGTATACATTCGTATAGCTTAGTCTTAAGCCTTTAAAGAGATTTTGCTCAGGTACTATTTTCTCTAAATCTGTTTGTAAAGAAACTTCAAATCCAGTTGTATTCAATTCAGTATGATTAATTGTTCGCCATTTTTCTTCAGTAGTATTTCGAACCCAATCAATCATATTTGAACCTTGAATATGAAACCCCGTAAGCGTGAAGTTTGCTAGCTTATGTTCATATTTAAAACCTAATTCGTAACCAATTGCTTCCTCAGGTAACAAATTTGTATTACCCTCATTACTCGGCCCCTGATAATACAAATCAGTATAAGTTGGCATTCGCATAGTTTTATTTACAGAGGCAAATAACGAATAATTTTTATTCAAAGTATAGTTCAGGTCAACTCCTGGAAATAAAAACCATTTACTCTTTAAATCGCTATTGTGAGTAACATTTAGCCCAACATTAACCATTAAATTCTCAAAATAATGCTTGTGTCCTATAAAAGCCGAAAAGTTTGAACGTGTATGAAATCGATTTAAGGTTATTGTGTCGTTAACAGGACTTTGTATTGTATTCTCAACAACTTCCCCTAAATTATTACTGTATATCGTTTCATTACGGAAATCAGCTCCCAAAGTCGTAGTAGCATTAGTTCCATGAATATAATTTGCTAAAGCATTTACACCCAAAACTTCCGAAGTGTGGTAGTTATCATTTTTGTACCATGAAGCTGGATTTGTACGAAATAATACAAATCGATCGTTATTTCTTCGGTAATATATTTTTGGTTCAATTTGAAGATTTTTGAGCTGAGTTTTAATTCCAGCTGAAACAAAATAGGTTTGAATTTCTTCGTATTGATTTGGATACTTTGCAGTATAAAAGCTATTTGCACCAAACCCCTTATCCGATGCACCAGCTTGCATTGAAAATTCAGTTTTACCTGCAACTAATTTTCCATGATAAAATAGATTCTTGATTGAATGATCTGTATTATCGGTATAACCATTTGTAGAACTATGATTAACGGCTAGTAAATGAGTTGTATTTTTAATTTTTAACCCAGAAGTAATATTTTCTGAATTGGAATTGAATTGTCCCAATTCGGCCCCTACAGTTATAAAATTGTTGCTTGAAGTACTTGTAATAATATTGATTGCACCGCTAAATGCTCCTGGACCAAATTTCCATGCTCCTGGCCCTTTCAGAATTTCAATACGTTCAACAGATGATAAATCGAGTGGAAGGTTCAGGTTGTGATGACCTGTTTGTGGATCGGTGATATTTACACCATTTAATAAAACTAAAACTTGATCGAATGAGCCACCTCTAATAGAGATGTCGGCTTGAATGCCGTTGGTGCCGCGCTGCCTAATATCAACATTTGAAGCATATTCAAGCAACTCGTTTACCGAAGTGACCGCTGCTCGCTCAATTTCACTTTTTGTAATCGTAACCACTACTCTACTTATACTAGAATAAGTTTCAGGCAATTGATCCGAATTAATATCAATCGACTCTAAATCATAACTTTTTGTAACAGCAGTAGAGTCTTCTTGTGCCGTAGCATTTGTTGGATTTACAAATAAAAGATATGCTACCATCAAACATCCAATAACAATGGCTTTGTTCAAGCTGTTAAATACTGCATAACCTTTACTATTCCATCGCCGGAATACTAAAGATGATGTTTTTAAATTAATTTGTTTTTTCATTCTTTATCGTTTTAGAATTATTAAGCCGCAAATATAGATCTGTTTTGAACTTTTTAGCCATATGTTCACCATTTTTGAAAAAAAAATAAAAAAATTCATATTCTAAGAACATTTATAAAAGTCTTAAAAAGTCAATGAAAGAACACATCACCACCACCATGTAACACACTGAATATCTGACATAAATTATAGTCGCTATTGACTTAACCAATTAAAACATCTACCTTTTTATTACTTAAAAAAACATTATGAAAAATATATTTCACTTTTTTAACATTAAAAGACCTTTTTATCTTTAATAGTTTTTTATATTTGAACTATTGTTTGACACCCAAAAACCAATAAATTATGTCTAAAGTTCAATTTAATCACAAATTATTAAGCCTGGAAGACAGTCTTAAATACTATGCGTTGAGTTTAACATCTGATATGGATAGAGCAAATGATTTGCTACAAGAAACATTTTTAAAAGCCCTAACCTATCAGGATAAATTTGCTGAAAACACAAATTTTAAAGCTTGGGTATATACTATTATGAAAAACACTTTCATTAATGATTACCGTAAAGCGTCCAAATCAAGAAACAGTTTGAGTGGTTCTAATAGTGAGTTCCATTTAAAAATAGCAAAAGATCGTATTTATCCATCACCAGATTCATTTTATGCATCAAACGAAATTGAAAAAAGTATTTCTTCATTAGATGATGAATACCGAATTCCATTTCAAATGTTTTTAGATGGATATAAGTACAAAGAGATTGCTGAAAAGCTTGGTTTACCTCTAGGAACAGTTAAAAGCAGGATATTTTTTACTCGAAAAAAATTGACTGCAACTTTAAAAGAGTTTGTAAACTAAACCACTATGCATTGAAAATACATAGGTTTAAAAGATGAATGAAATTCATGAAAATATGGAGTTTGATTCAATAGTTATAGA
>JAQIBQ010000560.1 GCA_027859005.1 Prolixibacteraceae bacterium
GCTGCAAAAATAAAAAAAATAGACTGTTTTAGTAATTATTTTTGATGATAATGATGATAATGAGTTGATTTAATCATTCCAATAAGAAAAACTCACATTCTTATATTTTTTTGCTTTTACAATAAAAAAAATTTACTTACGTAACATACAGTTAGTCAAACAAATAAGTCTACACTAAAAAAAACAAACAATATTTTTAAATATTTTTTCAAAATAGAGGGTAACCTTTTCATGCATTTAGGTATAAAGAGGTGAGTATATTTTTAAGAGTTAATTTAGACCCTATTAACAACTTAAAATAACACACCATCAAAAAGTCTTTGTTCTGAAGACATTTTACCCTTTTCACGTATCGCAATTGTGAAGATTAAGGAGGCTTTACCCGGCCTCCTTTCTTTTTCGTCTACATTCTTTCGGGACATTCAATACCTAATAAAGCCATTCCATTTTTTATCACCTTGGCTGCGTTTTCCGATAAGTTTAATCGAAATATTTTTTTCACTTCATCTGTTTCTTTCAGAATGGTAAATTCGTGGTAAAATTGATTGTATTCTTTTACCAATTCGTAACAATAGTTTGCAACAATTGCAGGGCTATAATTAGCACCAGCCTCTTTAACTACTTCAGGGAAATTACTAATTTTTTTGATTAGTTCAATCTCTTTCTGCTCTGCATTAATTGATGAATCGATAGTTTCCCAGCTTATATTTTCATCTTTAGCTTTCCTTAAAATACTTTGTATACGAGCATAAGTATACTGAATAAAAGGGCCTGTATTTCCATTAAAATCAATAGATTCTTCGGGATTGAAAAGCATGGTTTTCTTTGGGTCAACCTTTAGAATAAAATACTTTAATGCTCCAAGTGCAATCATTCGGTAAATATCTTCCTTTTCTTCGTTCGTATAATTGTCAAGTTTCCCAAGTTCTTCGGATGTTGAACGAGCGACATCAATCATACCTTGCACTAAATCATCGGCATCGACAACTGTTCCTTCGCGCGATTTCATTTTACCCTGAGGTAATTCAACCATACCGTATGAGAAGTGATAAAGGTCTTTTCCCCAATCGTATCCAAGCTTATCTAATAAAATTGACAATACTTTAAAGTGATAGTTCTGTTCATTTCCCACTACATAAACCATTTGGTTTATTGGATAGTCTTGGTAGCGTATTTTAGCTGTTCCAATATCTTGAGTCATATAAACTGAAGTACCATCGGAACGCAACAATATTTTTTGATCTAAACTTTCTTTTTCCAAATTTGCCCAAACCGAATTATCTTCATGCTGAGAGAAAATTCCTTCTTTTAATCCTCTTAAAACTTCATCACGACCAATGGTATAGGTATCTGATTCGTAATAAATTTTATCGAAATCGACACCTAGCTTTTTATAGGTAACATCGAATCCCGCATATACCCAACTATTCATTGTTTTCCACAATTCGCGAACTTCAGGATCGTTTGCTTCCCATTTCAAAAGCATTTCGCGAGTTCCTTTCATACAAGGTGCTTCAGCTTCAGCTGCTTCTTTGGTCATTCCTTTACCAATTAATTCAGCAACTTCTTTTTTGTACAATTGATCGAATTTCACGTAATAATTTCCAACCAAATGATCACCTTTCAAACCGGTACTTTCAGGAGTTTCATTCTTTCCTTCTTTCACCCAAGCATACATCGACTTACAAATATGTATACCTCTATCGTTTACAATATTTGTTTTAACAACCTTTTTCCCGTTTACCTTTAGTATTTCAGCAATTGAGAATCCCAATAAATTGTTACGAATATGACCTAAATGAAGCGGTTTGTTTGTATTGGGCGAAGAATACTCAACCATGGCCATGGGAGAATCTTTATCGGCAGCTGTATAGCCATATTCTTTATTAAGGAAAGCATTTCCAAGAACACGCATCCAATAACTATTATCGATTACTAAATTCAGAAAACCTTTTACAACATTGAATTCAACAATCTCAGTTACATTTGCAACAAGGTAATGTCCTAACTCTTCGGCAGTTTGTTCAGGTCCTTTCTTCGAAAATCGAAGAAAAGGAAAAACCACAACAGTCCAATCGCCATCAAATTCCTTGCGTGTTAATTGAGTTTGAACTTTTTCACTTTCAAATTCAGAAGAATAAAGTGATTTCAATGCATTCGAAATCTCATTTCTGATTAATAATTCGATATTCATTTTGATATTATTTTTTATGCGGTGCAAAGATAATGAAATAGCACAATTACGAATTCATGAAATAACATTCGTAAAAAGAGAAATAGAAATTAACATTGAAATAATGCACAATTTGATTTATCGCATGAAGAAGAAGGTTTGAAAGAGTACTTTACGGTATTTTTTTAAACGTTGATCTTCGCTAACTCCTTCTTCCTTTTTTGAAGTTTTAATTTCTTGTGTTTCTCCCAATGCTTTCACCATAATACGGTTTTCAGGTACTCCTTTTCGTAACAAGAACTTTTTAACTGCTTCTACCCTTCTGGCAGAAAGCACTGCATTGTATTCTTTGCTGCCACGTGGATCGGCTGAGCCATATAAACGGATGTTCATATTTGGGTTTTCAAATAGGTATTTTACCATTTTTTGCATTTCCTCTTCAGCAACAGGATCTAATTCAAATTGATTGGTTTCGAAATAAACTTCTGGCGGTGTATCATTATCTGTTGACGGCCAACCAACATCGGGAGGTTCAGGACATCCCAAGTATTCCATTGGGCCATATTCGTCAGGACACTGGTCAACAGCGTCGTACAAACCATCGCCATCAGAATCGATTGGACAACCGTATTCATCTACCACAACTCCTGCTTGAGTACCTGGACATAAATCATTTGGATCAATTACACCATCACCATCGGTATCGGGACAACCATTGTATTCAGGGAGGCCTGGCAATTCTGGACAATCGTCAATTTTATCAATAATTCCATCTCCATCGGTATCAGGGCATCCGTTATATTTGGGCAAGCCTGGATCATCAGGGCAATCGTCTTCAAAATCAGGAATACCGTCCTTATCCGTATCAAGAGGGCATCCTTTTTCATCAACTTTAACACCTTCTGGAGTATCGGGACATTCATCTTCGTTATCAGGAACGCCATCGTGATCTTGATCTTTTTCTCTGCTAATTTTCACGACTAGACCTATTCTGATTCCTCCAAAAAGATCGTTTTTCATATCAATAGCAGCTCCATCTAATTCTTCAGTTGTTGCTAAAACACTGTTTAATTCTACAAATGCACCAATACGTTTTGTAAGGTCGTATTTTGCACCTACTGATGTATTCAATGCTATTTCGTCAACAAAATGTGTGAAATTATCACCTTTGAGGTTGTAACCAATTCCCTTTACTTGACCAATTAAATAATTAAAACCAACCCCCATATATGGCTTCACTTTGGCAGAAACGGGTAAAATATAATTGTTATTGAATTTATAGTTTAAAGCTAAAGAAGGAGCGAAAATATTTCCCTTTGACGTATAGTTGTGAGTATTGATATCCCCACTGAGATTTAAACGAAAATATTCTAATCCCATTTCAACATCGAAAGAAGGAGATAAGTATTTTGCAAACGAGACTTTCGCACCATCGCTACGTTCTCCAAAATTTAGAAACTGACTCCCTAATTCTCCATTGTACCACAACAAAGAATATGATGTTTTGAGCGCCCATTTCATATTTTCTTCTTGTGAGAAAGAATTAGTTGAAAAGCTCACCAAAAGCAAGGCAATCAATACTATTTTATTGACAAGTCTTTGAATCATTATTTTAGAAGTAACAAGCACAAAAACAAATATAATACTTTAGCATTAAACCCCTCCTTCTTCCTTCTAATTGGTTTAATAATTTTTTTGCATTTTTGCCAATATGTATGCAGTTGTTGATATAGAAACCACGGGAGGAAATTTTAAAACAGGAAAAATTACTGAAATAGCAATTTATGTCTTTAACGGGACAGAGATAATTGACTCATTTTCAACCTTAATTAACCCTGAATGTGAAATACCATTTTTTATTACCAACCTCACTGGCATCACGAATCAAATGGTAGCCAATTCACCAAAATTTTACGAAGTAGCCCGAAAAATTGTTGAAATTACTGCAAATCGAATTTTTGTAGCACACAATGCCAGTTTTGACTATAATTTCATCAAGAAAGAATTTGAGGATTTAGGATTTGACTTTTCAAGAAAAACATTGTGCACAGTAAAGCTTAGTAGAAAACACATACCCAATCACAAATCTTATTCATTGGGAAAAATATGTGATGAACTAGGAATTGAAGTTAATGGTCGGCACAGAGCTGCAGGTGATGCCTTAGCTACTGTAAAGCTTTTAGATAAAATATTGAAGAGTCATAATCAATCACAATTAAATC
>JAQIBQ010000025.1 GCA_027859005.1 Prolixibacteraceae bacterium
GACTCAACGATGTTAGCAATAATAAATTCCGCTTTTCAACCAACCAAGCTGGTAAAGTTGAAAAAATAGCTTTCAGCTCAAAACTATTGGCTTTTTCAATTCCAGTAAATACAAACCGAAATTAACTTTTTCAGTTTTTTGTAATGAAGCTTCCCGCTGCAAGCAGACGGGGTATCTGCCAAGGAATAACTTTTTTATCGCCCCAAGGGGCAGGGAATCGAGCTTGCGAGATCAGCGGAGCAAATATGACCTATGAGATCCCTCGACTTAGCTCGGGATCAGTTCGCCTACATAATTTCAGTTCACTTCGTTTCTGAATTTATAGTCTCATTGATTTAAAAACTTACTTTTATAGCACAAATCAAATTTGACGAACTATGAAAGCTGCATTTCTATCCATTCTTTTTATTGCCTTATTTAGTCAATTAATAGGACAGGAAATCTCCATTCACCTTGAGGAGTTAACGACTCCGGATTATATTAAAGCAGTTGAGAAATCAGAAAAAACATGCCTTTTACCTATAGGCGTTTTTGAAAAACATGGAGCACATTTACCTCTTGGTACCGATTTGTACATTGCGCGTGAATATGCAAGCAGAGCAGCCAAACAAGAATATACTGTAATTTTTCCCTGGTACTATTTTAGCCAGATAAACGAGGCAAGGCATCAGCCGGGAACCATTGCTTATAGTCCTGAATTAATTTGGAAAATGCTTCAGGAAACACTGGATGAGTTATCGCGAAATGGCTTTGAAAAAATTATTATTGTGAACGGACACGGTGGTAACAATGCCTTTCTAAATTATTTTGGAATGGCACAACTCTCGGAAAATCGTAATTATTCTCTTTATCTTTTTCAACCCGATTATTCATCAGAAAAGATTGTGAATGCAGCTGCGTTAACACCACCCGATAAATACGATTCACATGCCGGAAAATCTGAGTCGTCGATGATGAGTGCAATTGTACCTGAGGCCGTTCATTTAAACAGAGCCCACAAACAATCAGGTGCCGATTTAGACCGAATTAAACACATGGAAAATATTTATACCGGCATTTGGTGGTATGCAAGTTACCCCAATCATTATGGTGGCGATGGTGCTTTGGCGAGTGCCGAAGCAGGAAAACTCATATTAGAAGGTATTGCCGATCAGTTGGTGGAGGTAATTAAAACAGTAAAAACAGACAGCCTTGTGCCTGCACTTGAAAATCAATTTTATAAAGATTCTGCTGAACCAATCAAAACAAAACAATAAAAAAAGCCCAACAAAACATTTCGTTTCATCAGGCTTTTCAACTTCTATTCTTAACCTATTTTTTTAAGGAGTATGCGCCAACTCCTGTTTTTTTCGATCGTTGTATTAATTTACTAATTTCTGTTGGTAGTGTGTTAGAGATATCAGCACCTGAAAACTCAGGAATCAAATCATAGTTCCCTAAATCAGTGCTTTTAAAAACAGCCGATGTATAATCTATAAAGGCCTTACTTTCTGATTCATATTCAGGATAGAGTTTAGTTAACTCATTCAATGCACTAATTTTTATTTGGCATTTTTCATTTTGACCAGGACTCCAAACAATAAGATCTGTGTTTGTTGCTGTTGAAGCTTTCACATATACATTGTTATTCATTTCCTTAATGGGTGAATTGGACAAACGTTCGCACATAAAAGCAGGTTGCCAAACCAAAACTAAGGAGCGATGGAAGTCTTCACCAGCATAAAATAAATTATTTTTAAATATAAAGCCATCTCGTTCTTCTACCTCAGGACCAGTAGCCGGATGCCATCCTAAATGATCGCCAACAGCACTTCGCTGGTCACGAGCAACTACAGCCATAGCATTCACAAAAGTATTGTTGTAAAATTCAACATCGCAACTGTTTAACGATGTAACACCATGGTCGCAATCAACAAAAACATTACCAGCACAAACTGCACCTTTCGAAATTTCAAAGAAGAAACCATTTTGAGCGGGCCATAAATTATCGCTGTTAATATCGTCTCCATTTCGCCCTACACCTTGTACCCAGTTATTGGTAAATACGCCATCGATATTACCTACATCGTACCAAATACCGTTGGAGTTAGGATGATCAATTACCAAATTATCGTTACAAGTTACCCGGTAACATTGGTTGAATATTTTAACTGCTGCTGGAAAATAACCGGTAATATTTTCGATGTTATTTCGTGTGATTATGTTCTTTTCTAAAAGCACATCGTTTGAGCTTAAAATAAAAAGTCCTTCGGTGCTGGTGTCGCTAATTTTACAGTTTTTAATGGTGAGATTATCACCTCTGAAATAACCTGCAACTCGGGAACAATAAGATATTTCACAATTTTCGATGGTCGTTCCAACAATGTCTTTTCCATGTTCAGCCTCGGGCGAGACCTTCTCTGGGTTATAGCCATCAAATTCCATGGCACGATAGGCATATTGTGTAAACGTAAGGCCTTGAATGGTTGGCCCTATTTTATCACTTGCTTTTCCGTGTACATTTTCGATGCTACGATGCAAGGCCACATTAAAGGCCGTAATCTCCACCAATTTATCGGAAGGATCAACACCAATGTATACTTGTTTATTTTCGTAATCGATGTAATACGAGTTTTCATCTACTTCGCCAGGCCAGCCTACTACATTCAGAAACTTCCCGTTTACAAAAACCATATCGTCGTTAAACTTGTATAAAGGTGTATACATACCTTCGCGGGTTCTGCGCCACCAACTCTGGGGTGCCGATGGAAAGAATACATCCCAATCGCACACCCACAATTTGGTGCGTAATTTTTGCCATTCTGAGGCCACCTTTGTGCCCTTAAAAACAGCTTTTTCATTTTTAAAGGGTTGAATGGTAATACCCTGATTAAAAACTAAATTCCCTGTACGATAGGTTCCACCACGTACTATTATTGCATCTCCGCTAATAACTTTTGTAATGGCTTTTTCAATAGTAGTTGGTTTTTCTAATTCAGTACCGGCACTGTTTTCGTCTCCATCGGGAGCAACATAATAAACCGTTTTAGCAGCCGATGGTATTTCGTATGTAACTGAAACCGGGCCATAAGGGCCACCAGAAGGCTGTGCATTTAGGGTAAATGTGAACATTAACAAACTCACAATTCCTAACATTTTATTTCCAAGTAATTTCATCGTATTTCTTAAAATTAATAAATAGGTAAGCAACTAAATTAAGGAAAGAATTAGAGGATCGAAATGATGCAGGCCATGAAAATACAGAATCACAATTTTAACCCCACAAGTTGACGAATTTGAAATATTAATATAGAACTGTTCTATCCCAACTTCCCCCTTATTTCCCTCAACCTAACTTTCATTCCAGCGCTGGGAGAGCGTTCCATTATATCGTCGATGTGAGCAATGAGTTCGGGTGACATTTCGGGGTAAAGTTGAACTATACGAAAGAAAAACTCAAGACCCAAGCCCTGGCTCGAAATTTTTTTCTTAGGGTCGTTCATCCATTGAATACAACGTTCTAATAATTCTCCGGCAAAGTCTTCATTAATGGGGCAGCGTAAAATAAGTTTCATGGCATGGCGCAAAAAGCTTTCGTTATCGGTTTGCATAATGCGCTCGTATATTTCATCACGAATGGGAAGCAAGAAGTCGTTTTTCTTTTCCGACGCGTGATCTAATATCCACATAATACGCCACGATTCTTTTTCGGGTTTTTCTTTTATTATTTCCCACAGAAACAAAAAAAGTTCTTTGTCCTTTGAAGCTCTATCAAACATTACATCGTAATCGGCTTTAGAATAAAGCGATACCAATAAATCTTCTATTTCCTTACGTGTAATTGCTCTCATTTGCAACTGTTTCATTTTCTTTCGATATACAAAAATGAAAAAAATTTGAATACAGAAGTAACTTTTATACAATCAAGTCCGTCATAGCAGCATAAGTTTTAATTTAAAAACCATGAAAACAATTAAATATACACAGATGAAAACACTTATTACTTTACTAATTGCATTTAGCCTTACTTTTGGCGTTTATGCTCAAAGCGATTCAACTCAAATTGTAAACGATGAATTCAACGAGTTAATTGAAGAAATTGAAGAAGTAGATCAATCCATCGTTGAAATTGATGAAGCATTGGAAGCTGTTGAGGCAGAAAAAGCTGAAATGACAGAAAATGATGAAAAAGACACTGTACATGTTCGCATAGGAAATCATCGGGTTGAAATTATTTCCGGAGATAAGGATGCAAACATCGACATTGAAAAGATTGATGAATTTGAAAGTAAATGGAACGACTACGACTGGGAAATCGACCACTTTGAAACCGTTCACCCCAAACGGAAAAGAGATTTTGACGGGCATTGGGCCGGATTCGATTTTGGTGGCAATCAGCTTTTAACTACTAAAACAAGCTATTCAATGTACCCCGAAGGTACTCCTAAGTTCCTAGATACTAGACCTGAAAAATCGTTCGAATTCAATTTTAATTTTGCCGAATACAGTTTTGGTTTTGGAAACTACATTGGTATCGTAACTGGGTTAGGATTAAACTTTAACGACTATAAATTCAAAAACAAATATACGTTGGTTAAAGACGATAACGGGATGATACAAGCCGAAACTTTACCCGAAGAGGATTTCAGAAAGAGTAAACTCTCTACGGTATTCTTAACCGCTCCTTTATTACTCGAATTCCAAATACCTGGAAACCAAGGACACGACCGACTATTTATTGCCGGAGGTTTAATTGGAGGAGTGAAATTAGGTGAACATACCAAAACAAAAATAGGGGATAACAAAGTAAAAGACAAAGGTGATTTTAACATTAGCCCATTGCGCTGGGGATATACTGCCCGCATAGGTTTTGAAGACATGGGAATCTATGCAACTTACTACAATACACCTCTTTTTGAAGACGGGAAAGGACCAACAACTACTCCACTTACAATAGGACTTACATTCACCTTTTAATACATTTTAAAAATACCATTTTAAAGAACTATTCATGGTACTTGAATAGTTCTTCCTTTTTCTGACGATCTCAAAAAGAGATACCCACTAAATAGTTTTCCAATTTTTTTAGCTACTTTGCTGCTGGGATATTATAAAATTATTAGTGGCAATGCAAAGGGTGTTTATATACATACTTCTATTATTTGCTGTTAGTGCTGTTGGACAAAATCAAAGTGAAAACTTTATTAGTTTCAATACAAGTAATGGGAAATTAATGCATAACTCGGTTGAAGCTTTTGCCAGAGATCAATTAGGTTATGCATGGGTAGGCACAAATTTTGGATTGTACAGACTTGATGGCTACCAAACGGTTGAATTCAAAAACGACCCCTCAAATCCTAAATCTCTATCAAGTAAGTTCATTAAAGCCTGTTGCACCGATTCCGATGGAGACCTTTGGGTAGGAACAATTGGTGGTGGGTTAAATAGGTTTATCCGCGAAACAAATCAATTTATACATTTCGTACCTAACGATTCAATCAATAGCATTAGTGGCATCAATATCTCAGGAATAGTTGAAGATAAAAAAGGAAATATATGGATAGGAACCATTGGAAATGGCATCAATAAATATAACAAAAAAACAGGAAAATTCACCCACTTCAAACTTGAAAACTACGAAAAAGACAACTGGATTAGCTCTAATGTTAATGCTTTATTTTGTGATAACGAAGGCAATATTTGGGTTGGCGAAAATCAAAGTGAAATTTTCAAAATTGATGGATTAAGTCATAAAATTACATACTACGGTATACTAGAAAAAAGCAAGTCAGAAGCTGCTAAAGTAGGAGCGATAACTGGAATTTCACAAATGAAAAATGGGAATATTCTTTTTACAACTTGGAAAGGAAACTTGTATCAACTAAATCCTTTATCCGACAAGTATATTTCTGTTTTTAAAACTTCGGAATATTTTGAAAACTCAATTTTAACAGATATTGTAATTGATTCAAAAAACCAGATTTGGATTAGTACCTGGAACAATGGATTGTTTAAAATAAATACAGAAACAACTGAAAAGAAACGGTATAAAAAAAATATTAAAAAACTAAATACGTATAACTCAACTGCCATAAATAGTTTGTACATCGATAACAATCAAAACCTTTGGACTTGTTTTCAAAACAATGGAATTGGCATATTACCCTTAAAAGAGAAAATGATAAGAACACTTCCTTTTAAGAATGAGATATTTGACTACATCAATGCCTATTCTATTGTTCAAGATAAACAAAATAACATATGGGTTGGAACAAGGGGGCAGGGTTTATGGATGTACAATTTGAAAAATAATGAACAAACAAACTATCTTGCCGAGAACTTTAATGGCCTAAATACCAACTCAATACTGTCCGTTAAACAAAGTAGCGATGAAAAATTGCTGATTGGCACAGACGGTACTTTTCTAAGTATTTTTAACCCTCTAACAAATTCATTTCAACAAGTTGAAGGCAATGCTGACGATTGGAGTAATGCCGTTTTTTCAATTGCCGATAATAGCGATTACATTTTTGCTGGTACCTGGGGAGGAGGTATTAAAAAAATAGATAAAAAAGATTTAAGCTATTGCTCAATAAATTTTGATACAAAAGATCAATTCCGCAATTCAATATTCGATCTTGAATTAGTTGGCAATACACTTTGGGTTGCAAATATTGGTATTGGATTAATTAAATACAATATCGTAAATGACACTTATATCACGTATAAAAACTCAATTGAAACTCCAAATTTTCCTAGCGAAAGAATAACCGATATATACATCGAAAACGATAATTCTATTTTACTTTCGACCGAAGGAGCAGGATTGTATCAATTCATCCCTTCATCAAGTACAATAAATAATGTTTTCAATGAATACGGAATTGAAAGTAAAACAGTTCAAGCAACAGTAGTAGACGGCAATAACAACCTTTGGATAACAACCAACTCAAATATTTTACATGTTGATACAAACACAAAAAATATATATACCTTCAATAAACACAATGGTCTAGCAAGTAATCAATTCAATAAATCGGCCTTATATTTCGATAAAACAAAAAACAGAATTTATACTGGAAGTGCTGAAGGCGTAAACTTTTTAGATGCCAATAAAATTGTTATCGATTCAATTGTAAATAAGGTTATAATTACCCAGTTAAGTATTATGGGTGAGAATATTTCGAGTCCAAACCTAAAGAATATTTATAAAACGATAGATGTTGCAGATACGATTCACTTATACCACAAAGAAAAAATAATTACCATCAATTTTTCATCAATGGAATTTACTCCTTCAATGAAAAGTCGATATTATTATCAACTTGAAGGATTTAACAAAGACTGGAATGAAACCAGCTATTCTAAAAATTTTGTACAGTATACCAATCTATATCCTGGAGAATATACCCTACATGTAAAAACATGCAACAGTGATGGAATAAGTAACTCCGATGTAACTTCAATAAAAATATTAGTTCATCCCGCTTTCTGGCAAACACTTCTATTTAAAATAGCTATTGTTGTTCTTGTAATTCTTTTAGTATTTCTATATTCCCACGAAAAATACCAATCGTTAATTAAATCCCAAAAAGAACTTGAGCTGAAAATTGCCGAACGTACCTACGAAATCACAGATCAAAAGGAGCAAATAGAGAAGCAAAACCACGAGCTAGAAACTGCAAATCAAACAAAAGATAAATTCTTCTCAATAATTAGTCATGATTTAAGAAACCCATTGGCTTCAATAAACCAAATGGCACAAGTCTTATCAATGCAGTTCAAAACGGCATCGGAAGAAAGAAGATTAAAATACCTTGAGATATTAATAAAATCATCGGGAAATACATTAGAACTACTCGACGATTTATTGATTTGGGCCCGCACTCAAACCAATCGGATTAAAATTAAGAAAAACAGCTACCCTATTGATGAATTATTTTACGAAGTGCTAAGCCATTGCTATCCACTGGCTGAAAAAAAGAATATTGAATTAAAAATACCACTACATACCAATAAAAAAGCTTTTGTAGATAAAAATACAATTGCAACAGTACTTCGAAACTTAATTACCAATGCCATTAAGTTCTCGCCAACAAATAGCACTATTGAAGTTAAAGTTCGCGAAAAAAACGAAAGCTTAATCATTTGCATTTCCGATCAGGGAATTGGCATTAGCCCTCAAGAAATTAAAAAATTATTCAAAATTGAAAACATTTACTCGAAGGAAGGAACATCGGGCGAAACAGGAACGGGTCTTGGATTAGTTCTATGTCAAGAATTTTTGGCGTTGAATAATGGAAGCATTTGGGTTGAAAGCGAAGTAAACAAGGGAAGTACTTTCTGTTTTAAAATTGAAAAAGGCTAATAAAAGCACTATATTGGGTCATGGTATTCTTCAGAATAAGGGTTAAAATACTTTTACTTGTTTTCATTACCTTTTTTGTAGTAAGGGTAAGTGGAAACAACAAACAGAAAAGTTTCTTGAGTTTTAATACCGAGAATGAAATGCTTATGCACAATTCTGTAGAAACAGTTGTGCGAGACAGCTTTGGGTACATTTGGGTTGGAACCAATTATGGATTAAACCGTTTAGATGGACATAAAACAATTAACTATCTTTCAGATCCAACAAACCCAAACTCAATAAGCAACAGTCATGTAAAAGAACTTTTTGTTGATTCAAAAGGTAGGCTGTGGATTGGAACAGTAAGTGGAGGATTAAATCGATTCAATTATTCCAATAACACTTTCATACAATACTCACCATACGATTCCATTATATCAAAAGCTGGGTTAAATGTACCTGCAATTACCGAAGATTTGGAAGGAAATATATGGATAGGTACCGTTGGAAAAGGAGTAAGTAAATTTTATCCCGATTCGGGCGTGTTTCAAAACTTCGACTTAGAGCTTTTCGATCCATTAATTCAGGAAAATACAAACATTAGTAATTTACATTGCGACAAAAAAGGAAACATATGGGTTGGTTTTGATTTTGATAGAAATGGGATATATAAAATTGATGGAAAAACCTATGAAATTACATTTCATGGTCTTACTACCGAAACAACTGATTATTTAAATGTTGGGGCCGTTACTGGAATTGCCGAGCAAAAAGATGGAACACTTCTTTTCACAATATGGAACAGTCAAATTTTCAAGCTAAATCCTGAAGTTGATGAACGAATTAAACTTGTTCTTGAAAAAAACATATTTAACAATTCGCATTTAACTTCAATTGTTATAGACGAAGATGACAACATTTGGATTAGCACATGGGAAAATGGACTTTACAAATTTTCACCCGATTTTAAAGAAGTTCAACAATATTGTAAAAACGATTTCGACCTATCAAGTCTTAGCTCTAATTCAATTAACGATTTATATATCGATGAGAATAACCTTTGGATCTGCCTTCGAGAACAGGGTTTAAATTTATTGTCGCTAAACAATAAAATATTTAGCAAAGTAAACACGCTTCAGGTTTCTGCCTTTAAAGAAATTGACGCACATTGCTTCACTACCGACAAAGTTGGAAATATCTGGATTGGTAGTCGTGGACAAGGATTATGGAAATATTCACCAAGTAATGGAAGTTTAAAAAACTATAATAAGCCGAACTATAAAAGTTTACTAAACAACAATATCTTAAGCATTAAATACAGCAACGATAGTATGCTTTGGATAGGAACCGATGGTGATTTTATTGCTGCATTTAATACTAAAAAAGAAGAATTCAAATTTGTACCACATCACGAAGGCGACTGGAGTTCGGTGTATTGTATTGAAGAAACTGAAGACTACTTATGGTGTGGGACTTGGGGCGCAGGATTGAAAAAAGTTGATAAAAAAACCCTGTCTTATACCAGTATTAATTTTGACGTTAAAGACCAATATAGAAACAGCATTTTCGATATCGATATTGTTGAAGATGATATATGGATGGCAAACGTAGGCATGGGTTTAATAAATTACAATATACCTAACAACCAAATAAATTATATTTATCAGTACCCTAACTTAAGCGGTAAATTTCCAAAAGAAAGTCTGAATGATATATACATTGAGAACCCCTCAAGTTTTTGGTTATCAACTGCGGGTGGTGGTTTGTTAAACTACAACCCCAACACCTACAAAATTGAAACTACAACTACCGATAACGGCCTTTCGAGCAACGTTATTCAAGCCATTGCAATTGATAATAATAAAAACCTTTGGATTAGTACAAATACTGGTATAAATCTATACAATCGGGAAAAAAACGAAATAGCTACATTTTATAAGCATAACGGGTTAATTATAAATCATCTTAATAAATCGGCGTTATTATTCAGCCCCATCGATAATCAGCTTTACATAGGTTCACCAAAAGGTATTAATACCTGTAATACAAACAAGGTTGAGCTAAATCAAAACACAAATCCAGTTGTTTTAACCCAACTAGCTGTAAACGAGAAAAATATTACAATTAAGGATTCAGATGTTTTAAACCAACCTATTGAACTTGCCAAAAAAATAAAACTAAAACACGATCAGAAAATAATTAATATCGGATTTTCATCAATGGAATTTAATCCATCGTCGAAAAGCAAATACTATTATAAACTAGAAGGATTTAAAGATAATTGGACCGAATTAGCTCATTCATCAAATCACGTTCAATATACCAATCTCGATCCAGGAAATTATACTTTTAAAGTAAAGGCCAGTAATAACGATGGTATTTTTCACCCAATAGAAACCGCTTTAAAAATTACCGTTAAACCATCTTTCTGGCAAACCATCTTGTTCAAAGTTTTGTTGGTTTTAATAATTCTAATTATAGCGGCATTATTCTTCTACTTACGTTACAAAACATTAATAAAAAATCAATTAAAATTAGAAGAAACCGTACAAGAACGAACAATAGAAATAAACAAACAAAAAGAACACATTGAGCAACAGAAATCGGCACTTGAACTGGCCAATCAAACAAAAGACAAATTCTTTACACTTATAAGTCACGACTTAAAAAATCCTATAAGTATTATCGATCAATTCCACGAGCTATTATTGCTCGAACACGAATCCATATCTAAAGAAACAACTCTAAAATATTATCAATTATTGAAGAAAACTTCGAATCAAACCCTACAACTACTCGACGATTTATCCATGTGGGCACAAACACAATCGAAACGAATTACCATAAATAAGAAGCATATTGATGTTGCCAAGTTAATTAAAACAAATTTTACTATTTGCGAATCAATTGCATCGAATAAAAACATTAAACTGCAACAAACAAAAAATATTTACCAAACAGTTAATGCCGACGAATCTACTTCGCTTACAATAATAAGAAACCTAATAACTAATGCCATAAAATTTTCAAATGAAAATAGCACGATAAATGTGAATGCTATAGCCAATGATAAATACATAACCATTTGTATTGAGGACTCGGGTATTGGGATGTCGCAAAAAGTGAAAGAAAATTTATTTATTACTGATAAAATAATTTCACGTGAAGGCACCTTAGGCGAAAAAGGTTCAGGCATTGGCCTTGTTTTATGTAAAGAATTTGTGAACCTTAACGGTGGTGAAATATGGGTCGAAAGTGAAGAAAACAAAGGATCAACTTTTTATTTCACGCTCGAAAAAGCATAATATTATTCCCATCAAAAATCATTTACTTTTCAAAATGGATCAATTATATTTGGATTGAATTAAGACATAACAACAATGCAACTACTACTGATAAGTAATTCAACAATGGCTGGCGAGCCCTATTTGGATTACCCAAAAAATGAGATAAAGAAATTCCTAGGAGAGAAAGCTGTAAAAGCCATTTTTATACCTTTTGCTGCCGTAACATTTCCATTCAACACCTACGAAGAAAAAGTAAACGAACGCTTTCTGGTAATTTGACACGAATTTATTGGAATTCATCGTTTCGATGATAAGTTGAAGGCCATTGAAGAAGCCGAAGCAATTGTTGTTGGAGGTGGAAATACCTGGCAATTGGTTCGCATGATGCGCGATAATAAATTGATAGCTGCAATTCGCAAAAAAGTAGAAACAGGTACACCTTACATTGGTTGGAGTGCAGGATCGAATGTAACTTGTCCTACAATCAAAACCACCAACGACATGCCCATTATCGATCCGCTTGGTTTTGATGTACTCAATCTGGTTCCTTTCCAAATTAATCCGCATTACCTCGACGCAAACCCCGATGGACATGCTGGCGAAACCCGCGAGCAACGTATTGAAGAGTTTTTAGAAATAAACCCCGATACTTATGTTTTAGGATTACGCGAAGGAACCATGCTAAAATTAGATGAAAACAAGCTATCGTTAATTGGGAAGTTAAATGCTCGTATTTTCAAGAAAGGCACAACACCAGAAGAGCTCTCGACTAAAGATGATTTTAGTTTTTTACTCAAAAAAGATTAGTGCAAAAATATTTTCCGACACCTTAAAATGAATTAAGAGTTACTTTTAGTTAACCTATTTATTAAAGTTCGATTACATAAAATGGTAAAAGATTTTAATTCAATCACATCTAATTTATTACATGTGTAGGTTTTTCATCATTTATTAACTCTATCGTATATTTTTAATAAACATGAGAATGATTTGTTGTTTGAACAAATAAATAGGTTTGAACAATTCTTTATATCATTTACCATGAAATTAAAAACCAGATTTAAAATACTACTTGCCCTATTAATTGTTACTTTTTCTGCAATTGCCCTTTTCACTTTTTTTTCAATGGGCAAAATAAATAAGCTGTCTGAAATTGATAAACAAGTTCAACAACTCTATAGCTTATCTTTAGAAATTAGAAAAAACGAAAGTGATTTTTTTAATTGGGATTTAAAAAACACGACCTATTTCAAAACAGGCAGAAGCATTTTTAGCAATACTCTAAATCAGAATCTTAGAAAATCAAATGAGATTACAAATCAACTCTTAACTTCAAATTTTACGAAAAGAAACAGTCTGATTAACGAAATTGAAAACATTCAAAACTTGAATGCCAAATACCTCCATTTGTTCTCTATAATTCAAAGAAATAAATATGAATTAGGATTCGAAGAATGGGGAATAATAGGTGAAATGAATCAGTCTGCTAAGGATATAGAATCAATAATTACCACACAAAGAAATAGCATGTTAAAAGTTCAATTGCTAATTTTACGCCGATACGAAAAGGACTATTTGTTCAAACGCAATTTCGAGTCAAAATCAAATTTCGACAAACAACTTTACCACATTTATAAAACCATACCCAACTACACTTCAAATAAAAGTGAAACCGATAAAATAAAAAATACCCTTAAAAAATACGGAGAGACCTTCAACAATTTTGTCGATAAAGATATCTACACTGGATATTGGAAAAACGAAGGTTTAATGGCATCGCTTGAAACAAAAGGAAATATTTTAAACCAAGCAATTAACACTTTAAGTTTAAAAATTTCGAACAAAACAAAGCATTATATAAACGAAGCAAAAAATATTCTACTGTTATTCATTCTTATTTTTGCATCACTTGCTTTATTTATTGGATTTTATATATTCCAGCGTATTTTCAATTTAATGGGAGGCGAGCCGGAAGAGGTGGCAAAAATTGCAAAAAGCATTGCAAAGGGTGACCTCCAAATTGAACTTCCAAAACAAGCAAATCAGAAGGGATTAATGAAATTTGTTGGGATAATGGCTGAAAATTTAAAACAAATAATTTCAGGTATTTACCTTAACTCAAAACACATTTCAATTGCTATTAAAAACTACAACAAAACCTCGTTAATAATTTCACAAACAACAATTCAACAAGCTGCTTACATTGAAGAAATTTCTGCTCGAATTGACAAAATAAGTGAGAATACAAGCTCCAATGCTGTGAATGCCTTGGAAACAAAAAATATTTATGAAAAATCGAAAGTTGAAATTCATAAAATTAAAGATCAAACTGCATTATCTTTCGTTACTAGCAATACTATTGCACAAAAACTTGCAATTATAAATCACATTTCAAAACAAACTAAAATCCTTGCCTTAAATGCTGCAGTTGAAGCTTCTCGTGCTGGTCGTGAAGGAGATGGATTTCAAGTAATTGCAGAAGAAGTAAAACGACTGGCAGAAGTGAGTCAGGAAGCAGCCGTTGAGATAAATAAACTTACCGAACAAAATCAGACTCAATCAAAACATGTTACCGATTTAGTCACAAGCATACTTCCTCAAATTGAAACAACTTCAGAATTAATTACAAGAATAACAACAGCTAGTCAAGAACAAAACGAAGACATTAACCATGTAAACAACTCTATTAAGTATTTGTACGATATGAGTCAGGAAAATGCTACTGCTGCCGAGGAAATGGAAACTAACAATGATGAACTTGAAAAACAAATTTTCGCTTTAGAAAAAATGATTGCATATTTTAAAGTCGATTCTAACGTTTCAACAGGTAAAAAATATCTTTCACAAGAAAAAAAACCTAAAAAGAAGAAAGCAATTAAACTCTGGAAGAAAAGAGCATAAACTACCGACACATAATTGTTGTCTTATTTTCTTTCAATTTCTCTCAGGTTGTCCATTTTTTTCTTTGCTAAAAAGCTGTAGTTATCACCCAGGTGTTCTTTCACTTTTTTGTTGCCATATTCGTATACTTATCTTATTTTTCACACTGCAACACCCTCGAAAAAAAAAGTGATTTACTGAATCAGGTAATGGGTTGGATAAATCCTTATTTCAGCTTGAAAAATTGTAAGGATTTAGTTCAATAGTTCTTGTCTTAGAGTCAGACAGACTCTTACTTTTTCTTAGATAAAAAGTAAGCAAAAATCAAGTGCAAATTTAAACTCCCCTAACACCTCCTCCATGAGTTTTTTACATTAAAGAATGTTATCAAGATTCGAATTATAGTAAATAAATCAGGGTGATCAAAATACAATCATGTCGTCTCGCTTGACACTGCCGTCACGATTTGCACACCCCCTCGCGCCGTTCTAATCTGATGTTGAGTCTAAAGTTAAACCTCTCTATTTAAGCAAATACTAGTCCGCCTTAAAAAAATGCGTTAAAAAATTTAATGTGTCGAAACGTTAAAAATGAAAATTGTTTGACCCCGATTTTTTTCGGGGGAGTTATTTTCATTTAGTGAAAAGAAATTAAATTTTAGCTAATTTTTTTCGAGCGGCGGCATTTTTGCTTATCTCTTTTTGCTGTAGAAAAAAGTAAGAGCCACTTCCGGCTCGAGAAAGAAAACGGTAAACTACAAAACAGCTTTTCAAATTAAAAACAATATCTATGAAAGACCCAAAAACAAGAAGACAAAAACGTTAGTATCCTAACAATGTATTATTTATATCGGTGTTATTTGCCTAATATAAAAAGTGCGGAACTCATGAGTTTATATCTTTTCTTTCAATTTCTCTCAGGTTGTCCATTTTTTTCTTTGCTAAAAAGCTAAAGATATCACCCAGATGTTCTTTCACTTTTTGGTTTCCAAACTCGTAAACTTTTTGGACTAAACCATCCAAGAAATCACGGTCGTGCGAAACAACGATTAAAGTACCATCGAAATCCTTGAGTGCAGTTTTAAGTATGTCCTTTGTTTTCATATCGAGGTGATTTGTAGGCTCATCAAGAATTAACAAATTCACCGGTTCCAACAACAACTTCACCATGGCTAATCGAGTTCTTTCACCTCCCGAAAGGACTTTAACTTTTTTGTCCCACTCTTCACCGCCAAACATAAATGCGCCCAAAATATCTTTAATTTTTGTGCGAATATCTCCTACGGCAACATCGTCTATGGTTTGAAAAACAGTAAGTTCTTCATCCAACATTGAAGCTTGATTTTGTGCAAAATAGCCAATCATCACATTATGTCCCAATTGCAATTCGCCCCCAAATTCAATCTCACTCATGATGCTTTTCACCAAAGTCGATTTTCCTTCTCCATTTCTGCCAACAAATGCGACCTTCTCTCCTCTTTCAAGTGTCAATGAAACATTATTGTAAACCGTATGCTCGTCGTATTTTTTGGATACATCGTTTAAAATAACAGGATAATTACCAGAACGAGGCGAAGGTGGGAAACGAAGTTTCAAGGCCGAATTATCTTCTTCATCTACCTCAACCATCACTAATTTTTCGAGCATTCGTACCCTCGATTGAACCTGATTAGTTTTAGAATATGTTCCTTTGAAGCGTTCAATAAAACCTTTATTATCGGCAATCATTTTTTGCTGTTCAACATAAGCTTTCTGCTGATGTGCTCGTCGCTCTTGACGCAAAGTCTGATAATGTGAAAAATTTACTTTGTAATCGTATATTCTACCCATTGTAACCTCAACTGTGCGATTGGTAACATTGTCGACAAAAGCTCTATCGTGCGAAATTAGAATCACTGCTTTTGCAGAGTTAGTCAGAAAATCTTCTAACCATTGAATCGATTCAATGTCCATATGATTGGTTGGCTCATCGAGTAAAATCAAATCGGGTTTTTGAAGTAATATTTTAGCCAGTTCAATGCGCATGCGCCATCCTCCACTAAACTCACTCGTTGGGCGTGTAAAATCATTACGCACGAATCCCAAGCCAAGTAATATCAATTCAACCTCAGCATCGAAATTTATTTCTTCAATGGAATAATACTTTTCACTCAATACCGAAACCTGTTCAATAAGTTGGTAATAGCTATCCGATTCATAATCGGTTCGAGTTGTAAGTTGGTTGTTAAGCTCTTCAATTTCTTTGGCCATTTCAAGAATTGGTGCAAAGGCTTGAGATGCTTCCTCAAAAACGGTTCGTTTATCGTGTGTTAATAAATGCTGCGGTAAGTATGCAATAACTGCATCGTTGGGTGCCGATACTCTCCCTTTATTGGCAGTTTTTACGCCTGCAATTATTTTCAAAAGGGTTGATTTTCCTGCACCATTTTTACCCATTAGTGCTATTCTATCGGTATCGTTTATTACAAACGAAATATTTTTGAATAAAGTTGTTCCACCAAACTCTACAGTTAAACCATCAACTGAAATCATCTTCTAACTTTTTTAATATTGAAGGCGCAAAAATAAAGCTATAATTAAGAAACTCAGCTATTGACACAAAAAGATTGGATCCATTCCCAATTCGTTCACAAATACTTCATTTCGCGTTTATTTCCTCATTGTAAATTAATGAAGATTTTTTCGTCTTTTATATTTAAAAATTAACCATTTCAATACCTTTGTACTTTCAAAAACTTAAAGAAAATGGATTTATTTACAAATGTCTATTTCTCATTCTTCCTAATTGTAACCCTAGGTTTTCTTATTGGTAGGATCAAGATAAAAGGTATTTCACTCGATGTATCGGCAGTAATTTTTATTGCCTTGGTGTTTGGACATTATGGTGTTATTATTCCCAAAGATTTTCAACAAATAGGACTTGTACTCTTTATTTTTACCATAGGAATACAAGCTGGTCCAGGATTTTTTGCATCTTTTAAAAAGCATGGAAAAGATTTAGCAATACTAGCATCTACTTTAATAATTACTGCTGGCTTAGTTACTGCATTAGTCGTTTATATATTCGATATCGACATGAACATAGGTATCGGTTTATTAACTGGAGCACTAACAAGTACGCCCGGGTTAGCTGCTGCAATCGATACAACTGGCTCTCCATTGGCATCAATTGGCTATGGAATTGCCTATCCTTTTGGGGTTATTGGGGTTATTCTCTTTGTAAGTTTCATGCCTAAATTCATAAAAGCAAACATTAAAAATTCAGAAGAAGAATATGAGACAAGTATAAAGTCTGATTTTCCAGAAATAGAAAAAGCAAACTTTATTGTTGAAAACGAAAATGTGGTAGGAAAAACAATTGCAGAACTACGCATTCGATACATGACAAAAGCAGTAGTTTCGCGTGTAATGCACAACGAAACAGCTATTACTCCAACTCCAACAACAATTCTGCACAAAGGTGATATAATTAAAGCCGTTGGCGATAATGAGGCGCTTGACCGAATAAAACTTCTTATTGGCCAGAAAACTACAATTGAAATTCCGTTGTCTACGAAATACGATATACGAAGAGTGCTTGTTACCAATAAAGAATATGTAAATAAAACCATTAAGCAACTCAATTTATTGGGAAATTATGGAGCTACAATTACACGCATAACACGTTCTGGAATTAACATTTCGCCAACACCAGCTTCACGTATTCAGTTTGGTGATAAATTAATGATTGCCTGTGGAACCGAGAACATGAAACAAGTTGTTAATATATTTGGCAACGACGACAGAAGACTTTCCGATACCGATTTTTTACCCATTGCATTAGGAATTATAATTGGTGTATTAATTGGAAAAATTAATATTTCAGTAGGTAGCTTTAGTTTCAGTCCTGGCTTAACAGGAGGTGTTTTGTTTTCGGGCTTAATGTTGGGCCGTATAGGTAAAACGGGGCCAATTCTTTGGACTATGACAAGCGCTGCGAACCAACTTATTCGTCAGCTAGGCTTATTGTTTTTTATGGCTGCAGTGGGTACATCGGCTGGAGCAAAGCTTGTAGAAATATTCATGGAAAACGGAGTAAGTATGTTTATTGCTGGCGCTATTATTACAGTGGTTCCAATGATAGTTGCAACCCTAATTGCAAAGTTTGTTTTTAAATTGAATATACTAACTTTATTAGGAGCACTAACAGGAAGTATGACAAGTACTCCAGGTCTTGCAGCTGTTGATAATATGACAGAAACCAATGCTCCAAGCGTTGCCTATGCCACAGTATATCCGTTGGCAATGGTATTGCTAATTATTGTTGTACAAATACTGGGAACAATGATTTAATTATTCCTGGTTTATTTGGAAGAATTTTTTTGGAAGAAGCTTAACTGGCAACCACGAAGCAACTGCTCCAATAAGCAAAACAGTAATTGCAATTACAATTAAATTTGTCCATCGGAGTTCAACCGGATAATATTCAATTGAGAACGAACCCGGAAATTTCAACCATCCGTAATGCATTTGCCCTAAGCATATTAAAACACCAAGCACTAATCCAATAGCAGCACCTACAATTGATACCAACCAACCTTCAAATAAAAATATTAAGCCAATTTTTTGCTTCGTTAAGCCCAAACTTGAAAGTATGTTAATGTCTTTTCGTTTGTCGAGTATTAGCATCGATATTGAACTTGCCAAATTAAATGAAGCAATTACCAATATAAAAGAAAGAGTCAGGTAGATGAAAAAACGTTCGCTTTTGGCCACACGGTAATACGATTCGTGCTGTTGGTATCGATTTTGAATCACAAATTCATTACCCAATTTCTTTTTGATTTCTTTTTGGAAACGTTTCACATCGGCACCTTCAACAAGGCCAATTTCAATAGAAGTAACCGTGCTGTCCATTTCGAGTAACTCACGTGCTAAATCGAGCGTTACCAGTGCATACTGGTCATCAACCTCCTGCTGCTTCACTTCGTATATTCCTGAAAGAAAAACATGCTTGTGGCGAAATGGATCGAGCAGCGTAGAACTACCTTTTCCTTTCTTCGGAACGGATATATAAATCGGGCGAACAAAATTAGTTGAAGCTCCTAAGTTATAGGCCATGCCACGCCCAATCACTGCGTAATCGAAGTTTCCATCGTTCAGTAATAAATTTCCATCGTACATGTGATTGTCGAGTCCACTCATTTCCAGAAAATCTTCAGAAACACCTTTAATGTTGGCAATAAACTGACGATCTTCAAACTTAAAATGAGCAATTTCTTCAGCTACTTCACAAAAATAAGCAACAGATTCGTCGTTGCGGATTTGTTCGAACGCCGATGAATAAGGATCGAACTGCTTACCTTCAGCTGCAGTAATTTTTATCTCTGAATCGAAAACACTGAAAAACGATTTTATTAAAACATCGAAACCGTTAAAAATTGAAAGTACAACTACCAATGCAGTTGTGCCAACAATTACACCAATCATAGCTATCGCCGAAATAATATTAACTACATTTTTCGACTTTTTCGAGAGTAAATACCTTCGAGCTATGTATAATGAAAAGTTCATCTGGTAACGATTATTTTTAAACAAAAAGATGGAATTCCAAATGAATTTAAAAATGTAAAATGATGGTATAGCATATTTAAATTGGTTATACGATTTTCACTTTGTTCCAACTCATGATCGTTTTAATTATTTATAAGCTGTAACAATTAAGCCTATTCCTTTTACGTGCTCAATTTTTGTATCCACCCAGTTTAATAAAGCAGAAATAGGAAAGACAACAAGGTAATAGAACGGAAGTAGAACAAAAAATATTTTACTTACACCTAACATTTTAATTGGATATTTCATAGATAAACGCCAATCAATGCTTCCCGGTTTTCCATATTGATAACGCGCATAAACTTCGTTAAAACCAACACGGTTCAGTTTATTTTTAATTTCTTGGATGTTATCGCCATCACGCACGTGTTCATCAATGAAGCCCGATACCTTATCGGGGTTGTGGTTGTGTGAATCAGAACCCCCTTGGTCCGAAGGTGTTGAAATCAACAACATTCCTTTATCTTTCATTGAAGCATAGAAGTTTTTGAAGACTTTAACATCTTCTTCAATGTGCTCCATTACATCAACCGAAAGAACTAAGTCGAATTGTTCGGGCTCAATATAGTTGGTAAGATCGGCCTTTTCAAAAATAACGCGATCGTTCAATTTCATTTTTAAAAAGAACTTATTACAATCTAATATTTGTTCTTCTTTTACATCAACAGCTTTTATTAATGCATCTGGGAATAATTTTGACATGCTATAAGTGTATTGACCAAAACCTGAACCTGCATCTAAAATAACAGGTTTTGCAGGAAATATCCACTTTCGTAATTCAAGTCTTATGTGCCAAGAACGCAATAGAAGTAAATCGAGTAAACGATAAAATAGCTTTCTTATTGAAACAGATTTATTAATAACACGTCCTAATCTTCTTTTAATCGGATCGTATTGCATAATATTTTATTAATCGTTCAATGCATTTTCAATATTATCGATATAATCTAAACTATCGTCAATAAAGAATTCCAAATTTGGCACAATACGTAATTGTTTTCCTACTTTATGGCCTAAAAATCCGCGGATCTGACCCGAAATTTGTTTCACTAATTTGATAAACTCATCGCTACCATCCGAAGGGAAAATACTCAGATAAATTTTTGCTACCGATAAATCTTTCGAAATACGAACAACAGTTACCGAGACCATTTTACCTCCAAACAACGAACGACTTTCTTGCCTGAAGAAATCGGCTAATTCCTTTTGGATTAACCGCGATACTTTATTTTGACGAATTGTATACATTTTATAAAAAATTGAGTGCAAAGTTAGCGAAATGAATTGAATTAAACGGCTTCAGCTTTTTGAACAATTATTGAATCTAAAAATCATAAAATATAGCGATCTGAAATGGTTCTTTTACTTCATTCAAACCTCTACTTTCAGTTTCAAATCCTAAACATAAAATAGAAGCTCATGGTTTTGAAACGAAGAAGTTTTATTAGAACTTAAGTCCTGAAATTGACTTTTTAGTTTTTCGGTACGACGTAATTCGATTGTAAAAAAATACATGGATCCAACACTGTATTGAAAAATGGGTACCTTTCTTTCAACAAACTTGGTGTTAACTTGGGTAATTATTTATTAACATGCATCCGACGAAAAGATCTACAATGAAAAAAGAATGATATTGATACAATTTACTTGATAAAAACTGATGGCACAAATTCAATGGTATAATTTTTAAAACCTTTCAGTTTTCCTGTTCTCAGAATTTCACTTCTTCTATTTTTTAGACCATCAGCTCAGCTGTCGTTCTGTTCCTCTACTTATCAGTCCTTTAGTTTATTCACTATTTCTGTATTCCAGCCTATTCCCAATCCAAAATGATTTTGCCACAATTACCAGCTTCCATAATGTCAAATGCCTGCTGAAAATCATCAGCCTTCATTCGATGTGTAATAATAGGAGTTATATCTAAACCGGTTGTAAGCATCATCTCCATTTGATACCATGTTTCGAACATTTCGCGTCCGTAAATGCCTTTAAGAGTAAGCCCTTTAAAAATTACTTTGTTCCAGTCAACCGTTGTATTGGGAGGCAAAATTCCAAGTAACGAAACCTTTCCTCCGTTGTACATGTGATCTATAAGTTGGTTAAATGCAACTGCCGATCCTGAGCATTCGAGACCGATATCGAAACCAGCAATCATCCCCATTTTTTCCATTGCAATTTCAAACGAATCGGTTCGAGGATCTATTACTTGGTCGGCTCCCATTTTTAGCGCCAACTCGCGGCGGTAGGGGCTAAGATCGGTTCCTAATACATTGCGTGCTCCGGCAAACTTACAAATTGCTGCAGCCATAGATCCAATAGGACCTCCAATCCCTGATATCATAATATCTTCGCCTAACAACGGAAAAGAAAGTGCGGTATGGGCAGCATTTCCGAAGGGATCCATAATGGAAACAATCTCATCGGAAATTCGTGCATCCACTTTAATTACATTACTAACAGGCACAGCTACATACTCGGCAAAACCACCATCACGATGCACTCCAATTCCAACTGTATAATTACAAATGTGTTGCCTTCCTCTACGACAATTTCTACAATGGCCACAAGCAATATGCCCTTCGGCAGTAACCCGATCACCTATTTTATATTGGTGAACTTCTGATCCCAATTTTACAATTTCTCCAACATATTCGTGACCAATTATTAAAGGCGTTTTTATGGTTTTCTGTGCCCAATTGTCCCATTTATAAATGTGTAAATCAGTACCACAAATAGCCGATTTTTTAATTTTTATCAATACTTCGTTGGCCCCAACTTTGGGAATTGGAAGATCTTCCAACCATAAACCTCGTTCAGGTTTTGTTTTTACAATTGCCTTCATAATAATTTATATTTATGCTTGCAAGTTCGAGAGATTCAAAAAACTAAAACATGATTTTTTACCGATTAGAACTCTTATTTATAAAAGCAATTGTAAATTGCCCCAAAAAGAAAAATAATGGATAAACTGGTTCAACATACCATCGACAAACTGGAAAAAATCGAAGATCAGAATCATAAACTCTTTATGAAAAAAATGATTCCTTCAAAAAAAACAGTTCTGGGAATTAAAACACCAATCTTAAAAAATATAATAAAAGAACTAATGGCTGAAACAGCCAACTATTCCTTACGTGAAAAAATTGAGCTGGCTATTGAGTTTATACGAACTGATATTTTTGAAATGGGTCAAATTGCCTATGAATTTATAGGAATAGATAAGAAACTAATGGCTGCTCTTACCTTGCCTGATTTAGAACGAATGAATTATAATTTGGACAATTGGGCATCGGTTGATACATTTTCGGTTTACGTTTTTGGAAAAGCATGGAAAACAGGTAAGGTTTCCGACGCTTATTTTATGAAATTAGTGCATCATCCCAATTTTTGGCAACGTAGAATTGCAATTGTTTCAACTGTACCCTTAAACCAAAAATCAAATAAAAATATTTCTGACCCAGACCGTACTTTAAAGATTTGCACTGAAGTTGTAAGTGATTATGAAGATTTGGTTGTTAAAGCTCTTTCGTGGGCACTTAGGGTTCTAGCAAAACGAGAACCAAAAGCTGTACAAGCATTTATTGATACACATCAAAATGAATTACACAAACGTGTGCTACGCGAGGTAAATAATACTTTGATATTTGGATTAAAAAATGAAAAAAAATAACAACAAGTAAGCAATAGATTAGTCAATAGGAAGTGTGAAATAAAATTCAGTACCCTTAGCAAATATTGAATTGAACCATATTTTTCCACCTAATAATTCGACATAAGCCTTTGTTATTGAAAGTCCCAGACCAGTACCACCATATTTCTTTGAATAGGTTTGATCAGCTTGCCAAAACCGATTGAAAACTATTTTCTGATGAGCAGCATTAATACCAATCCCTGTATCCTTTACAAAAAATAGAATGGATTTATCTATAATCCTACAACCAAACTCAACAGATCCTTTGGGAGTAAACTTTAAGGCATTGTTTACCAAGTTGATTATAATTTGAATGAGCTTTGTTTTATCGGTATCAATGCAAAAGGAATCCTCCAAAATAATCGATAGTTTAAGTTCAATATCAGCATTCTTCCTATTTACTTGAAAACTTTTGTGCAATTCAATCAAAAGTTTACTGAGCTCGATTGTTGATACATTCTTTTCAGAAATACCAGAGTCAATTTCAGACATACGAATAATGTCCTCTACAATCTCAATTAAATGATAACTATTTTCAATTAGTATTTGACTGTACTGTTCTCTCTTATCAATTGGTATAGATTGATCGGTTATTAGTTGTGAAAAACCTGCAATACTATTTAAAGGCGTTCTTATTTCATGGCTCATATTGGCAAGGAATAAGCTTTTCAGTCTACTACTTTCCTCGGCCTTTTCTTTTGCTTTAAACAAATCATTTTCATGCTTTTTCCTTTGTGATACATCTCTGATAATAGCAATTATTGAATCTGTACCTGACCATATTGTTCTTTTCAACGAAATTTCAGCAAAAAATATAGTATTTGAAATCGTATTGTTTAGCCTTGTTTCAAATAACATTGATTCACCTTCCAGAATCTTTTTTGATATTTCGACATAACTATTTGTTTTATTTTCAAAAACAACCAAATCCTGCATTAATATAGGAATAGTTCCACTTTTATCGAAGTTGCAGAATTCTTTGGCTTTTTTATTTACTCTAATGATCTCTCCTGCTGCATTGTGTATAATAATTGCATCGTTTGTATTATCAAAAAAAGTGCTTAGATTTTGATTCTTCTCTTCAAGTTCTCTAATCTTTTTCTGAAGTTCTGGATAATAACTCTTCCTCCCAGAATTGTCTCCTAATCCAATAATTCGATCTCTATATTTATCCCAATCTTCGTTACTCATCTATAATGATTCTTGATAGATTACTTCCAAATCTTTCAAATTTGGTACACGTGGATTCGTTGCATTACAAGGATCTTTAATTGCCCTACTTGCCAGAACTGATAGCATATCAGAAGTAACAGCATTATCTTTCAACGTTTTAGCAACACCAACTCTTTCCTTAAAATGAATTAATTTTTCAACCAATATTTTTTTATACTCATTTACACTTCTTGATGCTGAGCTTATACCAAAAAGTTCACCTAATTTTCGGTATCGTTCTTCGGCATGATCAAAATTATAATCAACTACATGAGGTAATAAAATAGCGTTACATTCTCCATGAGGTAAATCAAGATATCCGCCCAAACTATGAGCCAGAGAATGAACACAACCTAAGCTAGTATTCGAAAAAGCTAGTCCTGCATACAAACTACCTAACATTATATTGCTCCGTAAATCCATGTCATTTGGATTTTCGAGGGTTGGGATCAGATTTTTGTAAATTAATTGTACTGCTTCAAGAGCATATAAGTCGGTAAATGGTGAATTTGCATTTGATACAAAAGCCTCAAAAGCATGCGACAATGCATCTAATGCAGTGCAGGATGTTAAAAATGACGACATGCTCAACAATGTTTCCGGATCAATAAGCGCTAGATCGGGAACAACAGCCTTACTAATAATTGCCATCTTATACTTCTCTGTATAATTATTTATAATTGCAAATTGAGATACATCGGCAGACGTTCCTCCTGTAGTTGGAATACAGATAAGAGGAGGCATGGGATATATTATTTTATCCACTCCTTCAAAAAATTGAATTGGTTTATCGTTAGATACAACTATTCCAATTCCTTTGGCACAATCCAAAACGCTACCACCTCCAAAAGCAACTATAAAATCACATTTATTTGCTTTAAATTGCTCTGCGCCTTCCATTACTTCATAATCTCTGGGATTGGGTGAGATATTAGAAAAAACTTCGAATGGTATATTTTCATTTTGTATTGATTCAACAACATCTTTATAAAAAAATTCATTCTTAACCTGATTGTCTGTTACAAGCATCAATTTATTTGCGCCAAGATTCTTACAGTATTTGCCCGTAAGTTTACGAGCACCCGTTCCATATATAAATTCAGGAGCGACAAACTTCCTAAGTTCAAGCATATTTCTTTAAATTATTCTCATGAATAAACTCTCAATGTACACAAGATAAACATTTACCTGTAATTAAAGTTTGAAAAGCAAAAAACCTATGCCGAATAACGAAATAGGTTTTTAGATAAACGAGCTTGATTTTTGCTCATATTTTTTAAGCCAAAGGCAAAACAGGTCTTTTATATACATCGATATAAAGTTCTGCTAAAGCAATATAAAGGGCTGTACCTCCACAAACGATACCTTCAATACCTGCAAGTGTATGTACAAAATGACTTCCTGTGAAGTTGGCAATTGCTAATAATGCAAACAAAAGTACAACTGTTCCAAACAAGAAAATCATTGCTTTATTCATTTTTAATGTAGCTACAAACAGGCCAAAAGAGAATACTCCCCAAACCGACAAATAATAACCCATTGCAGTTGCCGAAGGTGCTTCACCCATTCCCATTTTAGGTAATACCAACAAGAAAATAAGAGAAATCCAAAAGGCTCCGTAAGATGAAAAAGCCATTGTGCCAAAAAGATTATTCTTTTGCCATTCCATTATGCCAACAATAATTTGAATCGCGCCTCCCATCACTAAACCCATGGCTAAAATCATGGTGTCCATTCCAAATAAACCAGCATTGTGTAGGTTCAATAACATCGTACTCAATCCAAAACCAGTAAGCCCAAGAGGACCTGGATTGGCCGTCAAATTTTTAGCAACAAAAGTGTTGTTCTCCATCTCTTCAATTAATTTATCAAAATTCTTAAAGGGCGCAAAAATAGATAAATAGCTCATTGTAGCTACTTTCAGCAAGAAATGAGCTTGGCAATTTGATGTAAAGTTTACGCATAAAGAGTAAATGAAATACGCTAGATGAAAATCCTCAAGCGCAAGGAACGATATGCTCTAGCCACAATCCAAAGAGGATAAACTACTTACTAAATACTACTAGGAATTTTTATTGAAAAAGATTTAGTCTTCGCGCCAAACCGACTTCAATTCATAAACTTCCAAGTTTTCAACTAAAATTTCGCCACCCATGGTGAAGAGTTCGTATTTAAGCGATTCTGGTTTTGGGGCAAATGGATAACTAACAACGTACCTACCTCCATCGATAAACAATTCGATTGATGAACGATCAACAATAATTTCAATTTCCATTTTATTGTTTTCTGGCTTATATTCAAAGTTGGTTTGCAAAAAACTAAGCATCGATTTTTTTACATTGTATGTAATATCTACTCCAATATCATCTCTTCCTGAACGAATAAGAAAACCAAATTTGTCACAATTTAGAATATCAATTGTTCCCTTGAAATGAAATGCTTTCCCTTTCAATTTTGACAATATATTATTCTTAATACCTGGGTATATTTTCTTATCCTCGAAAAGATATGATTTGGTGTATAACTTCACAATCTCATCAATTGGTTTTTGCAACAATTCAACGCTATTTTCAAACTGATGTAAGTAAACCTCTACCGGAAAACAAAGCTGTCCGTTTGCAGGCATATCTGCCAACTGATCACCTATCATTCCTGACACAGCTAGTGTTCGCTCACCCTCAACATCGTTGAAAAATACAGTGCTTCCTACTTCTTTACTATGGTTTGAGCGAAGAACTGAACTCGTGAGATTAAATACCTTTCCATCGAATTCACCAAGCATATAAGTTCCGTTTTCAGTAGCCAAAACCCAGCGTGTATCATCCTGTTTACGATCAACTGGCATTTCAAAGAATTGTGGAAATCCAAATAAATAATTAAACGTTGAAGTTTGTTCCCAATTTATTCCGTCGTTAGAATTGTGAATGTACATGGTAGTAGATTCACGCTCAAATGCAACCATTACCCATTTTTGACTTGCCTGGTGCCAAAAAACGTATGATTCACTTTTTGATAACTTTTCAGTTCCAGCTGTTTCTACTTCATTCTCCCAAGTACTTCCATCTTTACGTTTAACACTATAAATGCCATCGTTCCATCGGTTAACCCAAGCATGCAGTTCACCCTCTTTTGAAACAACTGAACCACTCCATGGAACCTGTTCCATGGAATCAGTTTCAGTTTCGGGCTGAGTAATCACAATATCTTGTTGATCCCACTTTAATAAATCGGTACTGGTGGCTAATCCCCAATTTACATAAGCATTCATAAAATTATGTGGGTTGTATTGATAAACCATTTGATAGGTAGAATCTTCAATCCAAACTGAAATTGGATTTCCCATCCTATTAACAGCTGGTGAATAATGAAACTGAGCCCTATAGATTTCATCGTATACTTTTACTTCGTCTTTTTTCTTTGGAAAAGCTACAATTGCAACTAAAAGTAGAAATACTAAAAATAGGTTTTGTTTCATTGGTATAGGTTCAAAAAGATTGGATACAAATATAATTTAAAATCGATGACCGGAGGTATCAAAAACCAGCTTAAGGGTTAAGAATACTTAACACACTTTAATAGCTACCACTCTATTGGCTCAAAGCCTTTTGCATTCAAATATTCATTTGTTTTGCTAAAGTGATGATTCCCAAAAAAGCCTCTCGAAGCCGACAATGGCGATGGATGTACCGATTGTAACACTAAATGCTTTGTAGCATCAATTACTTCTCCTTTTCGTTGCGCATGAGCTCCCCAAAGTAAAAAAACTACATTCTCTTTCTTCTCAGACAGGACTTTAATAACAGCATCGGTAAAAGTTTCCCACCCCTTTTTTTGATGCGAACCAGCCATATGAGCCCGAACAGTTAATGTTGCGTTAAGTAACAATACTCCTTGTTTTGCCCAAGATGTTAAATCGCCACTTTGAGGAATAGGAGCAGCAATATCTCCATTAATTTCCTTAAAAATATTCCGTAACGAAGGTGGAAATTTAATCCCTCCTTTAACGGAGAAACACAAACCATGTGCTTGATCTGGACCATGATATGGGTCTTGTCCAATAATTACAACTTTCACATTGTTGAAAGGACAAAGATTAAAAGCATTGAAAATTTCTTTCCGAGGAGGAAAAATTTGCTGTGTTTGATATTCGTTTTTTACAAATGCAGAAAGCTCCTTAAAATAGGGTTTATCAAATTCTTCATTAAGAATTTCTTTCCACGACTGTTCAATTTTTACATCCATTGCAGTTCTGTTTTGAGTTTCTAAAAATACAAATGATAGTTGCGAACTACAATTGTAAAATACATCAAATGCTAATCCAGTCTTCAAGCGTTTTGCTATCGAAATTTTCGCTCTTATGTTTGAAGTGATTCTGGTGCCTGTCGTAGGTGTATTCCTTTTCGTAAGAAGTAAAATTAGCAACAATGTCTTTTAAGGCTGTAATCATTAATTCAACTTCACGATCAGTTGTTGTCGGATGTAAAGACCATCGCACCCAGCCAGGTTTAACCGAAAGGTCGCCATGAGTAATTTTATCAGTAATCTCATCCGATTGATCTTCCTGCATTTCTAACAAGAAATGTCCATAAGTTCCAGCACAAGCACAACCGCCACGAGTTTGAATGCCGTACAAATCGTTCAACATTTTAACCAATAAATTGTAGTGCAATCCATCGATATAAAATGAAATTACGCCCAACCTATCACGATGTTGGTTCGCAAGTACTACAACCTCGGGGATTTCATCAATTCCATTAAATGCAAGTACTAAAAGTTCTTCTTCGCGAGCACGAATGTTTTCAATTCCCATTTGATCTTTCAACTGAAAACAAAGTGCTGTTTTAATGCTTTGTAAAAATCCTGGAGTACCTCCGTCTTCGCGCACTTCAATACTATCAACATATTTATACTTTCCCCAAGGATTGGTCCAATCTACTGTACCACCACCAGGATTGTCGGGAGCTTCACTTTTGTACATCGATGCGTCGAAAATTAAAACACCAGAAGAACCAGGTCCACCCAAAAATTTATGAGGAGAAAACAAAATGGCATCAAGTTTTTCCATTGGATCCTTAGGGTGCATATCAATTAAATCGTAAGGAGCCGAAGCCGCATAGTCTACAAAAATAACACCGCCGTATTCGTGCATAACACACGCCAAATCGTGAATAGGAGTTCTTATGCCTGTAACATTCGAGCAAGCTGTAAAAGAACCAATTTTAAACTCTCGGTCTTTGTATTTTTCGAGTTCATTTCGTAAAACTTCAGTGTCAACAAGAAGTCCTTCGCCAGGAGGAAGAACAACTACATCGGCATTGGTTTCATACCACGATGTTTGATTTGAATGATGTTCCATATGCGTTAAGAATACAACAGGCCGAACACGATCCATTTGGCAACCCTTATTCGATACTTTCGTGCAGTATTTCAGCCCCAAAATACGTTGAAACTTATTTACAACAGCTGTCATTCCAAAACCGGCTGTAAGTATTACATCGTTATCACCAGCATTAACATGAGTTTTAATAAATTTATGAGACCAATTATACGCCAAAGTCATTCTTGTCCCTGTTTCGCAAGTTTCGGTGTGAGTGTTTCCAACAAAAGGTCCAAGCTCTTTGGTTATTTTATCTTCAATGGGTTGATATAATCGTCCACTAGCAATCCAATCGGCATACACAATATTTTTTTCTCCAAAAGGTGATTGAAAAGAAGTATCAATACCTACAATATTTTCTCTGAATTTTGAAAAATAATTTTCGAGTTCGCTCATGGTAAATATTTATGCTACAAAATAAAGCTCTTTTAATTAGAAAAAGCTTATATAAATCAGCATTTTCATTACTCGAAGATACATATTCCTACTTATGCATCGATTAACTTTTATTACATTACATGATATTTTTAAACACATCAATCGTTATACCTCTGAATGACCGAAAAGGAATTCAAAATAAAGGTTTTACCCTTGTCGTTGTTGGTTTTTCCAATGGCAAAACGGATGCTTCGAGATGAAGAAGCAGCTAAGGATGCCGTACAATTAAGTATGCTTAAGCTGTGGGAAAAAAGGAGACAATTGAAGAAATGCGAGAACCTAAAGGCATTTGCTTTTAGGGTTGTAAGAAATACCTGCTTAGACGAAATTAAAAGGAAAAAACCTGTTTCTTTCAACCATTCGGAAAATATTATTTCAATGCACCCCTGTGAATCTAATAGTTACGATGAAAAAGAGGCCGTTGGATTAGTAAAAAAACACATTGCTGAATTACCAAAAAAGCAACTTGAGGTTATTCAAATGAAAGATATTGATGGATTAGACTATCCTGAAATAGCAGACGTTCTTAACACCGATATTGCTTATATAAGAGTATTGTTATCGAGAGCTCGAAAAACAATTAAACAAAAATTAGAAAACGATTACGCATATGAAGCCGTTCGACAGAGATAAATTAAAAGAGAATTTTTGGGCTGGCAATACATCGTTTAGCGATGAGGAAATGCTCAAAGAAATTGCTGAGACCGATAGCTCCGAAGCTATTTATCTTGAAGCAATGCAACAAGAACACTTTTCTGTTAAAAACATTGAGAAATCGAGTTGGAACTTCATTCAGCAGAAAAGAAAGAACAAAAGAAGAGTTCGCTTCTCAATTGCAGCCTCAGTTGCAATAGTTGTAGGAATTATGGGATTAAGTTTTCAAAATCAACGTCAGGCAAAATTGCTAGAACAATTTATTATTCTGGAACAAACCTTAAATCATGTTTCTTCTGAATTAACAACAACCCATAAATCCGATGTAATTTATCAAGATGATTACATTGTAATTGTTGCCAATAACTAACCCATAAAACAGATTCTTATGAAAAAGATACTTCTAGTATTTCTGTTATTTTCTTCATCAATTCATATTGGATTCTGCCAAAATGCTTTCAATGTAATAAGCGAAACGTTCAAAAATAACAATCAGTTTTTCAATACCGAATTATCGAAAAAAACAATAAAACTTTACTTGAAAGATAAAACTGAAAATGAGGAGATCAGTTCAATTTTAAAGAACATAGAAAACCTTAAAGTACTTCGCTTTTCAACTCAAAATGAAACCGATATTACTAAATTTTTATCGATAGTAAACAATCAATATAATTTTGAAAATTATGTTCCTTTTAAAGTCAATAAATCGGGAATCAACAATCAATTAATTTACCTTAAAGAGCAAGATGAAATAATCAATACACTCTTGGTATTGAATACAAGTTATTCTCAAATATCAATGATTGAAATTAAAGGTATAATTGATTTAGAAAGCATTGCCATTCTCAATACAAGACTTAATATTAGCGGCTTAGAGGCCTTAAATACAATTCCAAACAAAAGGAAGACTAGAAGAAAAGAGGCCGCCTCAGAAAAACAATATTATGGTATAAACAATAAATACCCTACTACCTTTAAACAAGGTACGGTGTCTGTTTATAATAAGTATGGAAATAAAATTGTTGAAACGGATAAAACACCCAACCTTCTTGTAAATGGCTATCTTCCAATGAAGGATTTTCATGCTCAATTAACCGACATCAACCCTGAATGCATTCAAAGTATTCATGTAACCAAAAAAGATGAAGAATTGCTGCAAGAAGGGCAAATAGATATTTTGCTAAAAGGTGATTTAAACAATGTTTTTACCGTATGTGAAGGAATGCTTTTTTTTGGTCAAAACGGATACTTGCAGTGCATAAAAATTGACGACGATTGCAGCCCTGAACTATTATACAACTGTAAAGGGAAACCATTATCGAGTATTCTACAATTGGAACCAGAAAATGTAAAATCAATTGAACTCACTGCCGATCCCAGAAACTGTGAAGGCACATTAGAAGGGGAGTTTGTTGTGGTTGAATTAAAATAGTTTTTCATCATAAATCATAATCTTTTCAAACATAATCTCCGTATTTTTTATTGAATAGCGACAAATCAAAAATTTGGAATGTGGAATTTCATGTAAATTATTTGTCCGTTATAGCGTCTACTTTTTCAGCAATGGTATTAAAATAACGTGAGTTCGACCTAACCACTTCTTTTAATGCTTTATTTACAGACTTTTACATGATTCATTTGTTGGCCATTAGAGCCATTGGTCATTAAGGAAATTAAATGTAAAATAATCCATGGTACAAGCGCAAGAGTTATTCTGGATATAAAAAAAGGTATTTCACGAGATTAAGTCCAAAAATATCAATTACGAAAATTCACGAGTGATTTAATTTAAAGATAAAAAGAACAAATCAAAGTCTAAAACAATTGATTATGTTCATATTGTAAGTGTGATTTGAAAATTAGGTATACTCGTTGTTTAATAGCTTTAGGCATTTTAGACACTCAAATAGAACGAAAATATTAATTTATAATTACGTTTCAACAATAGTAACAGAATATAAGCCTGAAAACTATTTGAGAATGTATTTTAGCAACAAATACGAAACAAATGATTCAGGAAACAATTCATAAAGCATTTAATAAATTTGCCCAAGAGTTAGAACAACCATTTCAGCTCAAGGGCATTTTTTTTGATATGGATGGCGTACTTTTTAATTCAATGCCCTTACATGCTAAATCGTGGATTCAAACTTTTAAGGAGTTTGGTTTAACACTTCCAGAACCTGAACCTTATATGAACGAAGGCAGTACTGCATTCTACACTGTTCGGAAAATGTTCAAAAAATACCTAAACAAAGAAGCAAATGATGAGGTTTGCGAGCAAATTAAAAACCGCAAACATGAGATAATGGGAAAAATGCCTAAAGCAGAGGTGATGGTTCACATGCAAAAATTTGTTGCAGAAGTTGCAAGCAAAAATATTGATTGTTGGGTTGTTACTGGTTCTGCTCAGGAAATACTAATTAGCAGGCTTATGAAAGAGTATGATTTTGCTTTTGAACGGAACAACATGATTACTGCTCACGATGTTAAAATTGGAAAACCAAACCCTGAACCCTACCTCAATGCAATGAAAAAATCGGGTTACTCAACTTCTAACGCATTTGTGATTGAAAATGCTCCTTTAGGGGTTGAATCAGCAAAAGCTGCCGGACTTTTCACCATTGCGATAAATACGGGTCCAATTGATCCAAGCCACCTAAAAAAGGCTGGAGCTGATTTAGTTTTAGATGGAAGCAAAGAGTTATTAGAATGCTTTCCAATCCTATTAACGAATACATCTATTGTTAAATAAATCATTTTCAATATTTTGTTTTGCATTTGTTTGCGATACTTTTCTTAATTTGGTAAAAAATTACATTCCCGATCTATATTGGAATGTACATTTTGCTTAAACAAAACGTTACCCAACTTAATGAAATTTGCATCCAAACTCCTCATTTTATTAATCTCAATAACCTTCATTCGAATGTTATCGAGTTGTTGTTCTTGCGAGGATATTTTCTACAATTTTAATTACGAAGAAGTTTTAGTATGCAATAGCCTAGATTCACGGCCAAGTGATCTTAATAGTATGCCTGCAAATGAAGTTGTTTTCGAAATTCAAATTGTAGGGTCTGAACCTATTTTAACGGCAAAAAATAAGATTAAACTGCCTGGATTCAAAACTCTTTCAGCTCAAAACTGTAATTGCGATGAGTTGTTTGTTCCCAATCAAAACATTACAGCTATTCGAATTCTAACCATAAACAAGCTGAATGATAATTTTTGTTGCAACGAAGATGTAAGCAATTTATTCGTAGCAAACTTATGCGCCGATTGCGAAGACATAGGAACCTTTTATATTACAATTGATGAGCTATTAAAACGAATAAATCCAGATGCACTTTACCATACAGCAATAAACAAATTTAAAATATACCTAAGTGTTCCTGTTGAAAATCCCGACGCACAGTTTCAAATTGAAATTGAATTAAGCAGTGGTGAATTATTGAGTACAAAAACTTCATTAATTGAAATTATATGATAAGAATAATTGTCATATTTTCGACTTTAATAATTTGCCAACTTTCACTTAAGGCACAGAATGACAAACATTTTACAAACAAATGGTTTTCACTTCACGAGGGCTTTCGAAATATACTTTCTGATCAAATTACAACAGAAAACCGCCTCGACTTTTTAAATAATTTATACACGCAGGACGAAGTTTCTGATTTCTCTTATTTTGAAGCATCAATAAAACTTCGAAGAAATGATAAGTATCAAATAGATGGCCGTTTAATGCTTTACAATAATTTAGTTCCCTATTGTTTCAACTTATCCTATACCCGTTGGCTAAATTCTAGCTTTGGAATTATTGTAGGTTCAATGGCCAACAGGTACTACCTTACCGAATTCTACGGATTCTATCCATCGATATTCGAAAAAGACATTACTGTACGATACATTTCACGTCAGTGGAATATATCTCATTTAGGGTTTTATCTTGGTCCTACTTACCAACTAAAGTACAAAACAATTGAATTAAATGTACTTCTTAAAGCAGGTTTAGGAACCTTCTATCCTTTTCAACAAAGAGATATTATTAAAGAAAATAAGTCGAATTTAAAATACGTTTACGATTATAAAACACGGTCGAATTATACCATGTTCTACATGCCCGAAGCCGAACTTTTAATTGATTTATTTGAGTACAAAAAAGCCATTATTGGAGGCCGCATAAAACTAGGATACACCTATTCGCGAACAGCAATAAATTACGATCTTACCATTTATAAATGGAACTATAACTCTTCTCGTGAAGAATTAGTTCGGCTACCCAAACACAACTTTCAACAACTCGATTGGGATTTTGGGATATTTATTCGTTGGTAAAAATCAACTGATCACTAAAAATTTATCCGATACAACATCATTGGAAACATTCCTTGCTGATAGACGTAATCGATTGCTTTTTTGCTTGAGCTGTAAAACGAGTTGTACACATTTTGATGATTGCTTAAGTTGGTAATATCAAGCGCCCATTCTTGTGTGGTTTTTTTTCCGTTCATTTTAAACGACACCCTTGCATCGAGCCTAAAATAACTTTTTTCACGTTGGCTATAGGCTTTCGAATGATCGTACTTCGTTTCATTATTTGCTATTGACTTTTCTAAATCGATAAATAAATTGCGCTTTCCTCCCGCTGAAATCATACGCACATTCATATCGATCGACATTTTGTCGTTAATTGGAATTTCGTATCCACCCAAAGCATTCACCACGTAATTGGTATTGAATTCAGTGTTTCGCCACACACCATCGCTCGGTAAATATTTTGATTCAAAAAGCGAAGTTGTAATTAAAAAATAGTAATTGTTGTTGAGGTATTTTTCCAGAGTAAATTCGGTACCATAGTTTCGAGCCAAACCTCCATTTACCAAATTGTCTACACGATCTTGATGAAACGAACTACCAGCATTTACCATCGAAAAATAGCTACTTGAATTTTTAATTGGAATATTGTACAAATATTGGTAATAGCCTTCCACTTTCAATTTTAAATTTTCCGCCAGATACTGATCGTATCCTACCACAAAATGATGTGCTTTAGAAAAATCTAAATTAATATTAGTCTTTTCGTAGGTTTCATTAGTACGATCGTAGGCCTCTGTAAGTAAAATATAAAATGGTTGCATTTGTGAGTGCTTTCCATATGCAAAACTAATTTTTCTCGATTCGCTTAGCTTGTACGATAAACTTGCACGAGGATCGATAGAGTAAGTTGAATTGTAAAAGAAAAATTGAGAATACAAACCACCATAAAAAGTAAGTCCATTGGTAAAATGATGCTGCCACTCGCCAAAACCCTGTATTAAATTTAATCCGTTTTCTTTTGTGTCCAGCTGCTTAATGTATTGTCCATACATTGGGGGATCATACACTTCGCCCGTAACACTGTCGACATAATTCACGCCAAACGACTCGAAGGTAGCACCTGTTTTAAATGTGTTTTTTGAATTTATTTTAAGTGTATATTTTGTCGATGCCGATAACCTAATTTCTTTGTTCCCTTCACCATAAAAACGTTTGTCGGCTGCGTTATCAAAAGTTGAATCGATTTGAGTAGATACACCCTGATACGAAATGGCTGCTGTGGTATAAATGTTTGAACGCTTGTTTGGAAAAAAACGATGCGTGATACCAGCAATTCCCATTTGTGATCCATTTTCAGTTCGTTCAAAAGTATCATAAGTATTTCCTCCTTCTTCGCTGCTTGGTTCAAATTTTATACTGCTATTACCACCAACTGAAAACAGTGAAAAGGTACCCAGTTTTTTTGTTGGAAAATTAAGTTTTAAGGTTAAATCCTGGTATTCCGGAACAGCTCCATCAGCAACATCTAAACCCAACAAATTCATTACCGATAAAACCGAATACCGATAGTTGATCATGTATGAAGAACCTGCAATTTTTGAAATAGGACCTTCTGCTCCCAGCTCAAAGCCGTTGAAACCAATTTGTCCTACAAATTCATGTTTCTTGTTATTTCCATTTCGCATTTTTAAATCGAAAACACCCGAAAGTGCATTACCATATTCGGCAGGAAAAGCACCGGTAAAAAAATCGGAGTTCGACAGAACGTTATTGTTCAGCATACTTACTGGCCCTCCTGTAGAGCCAAGTGCCCCAAAATGGTTAGGATTTGGAATGTTGATTCCCTCCAATTTCCACAACAAACCTTGAGGCGAATTTCCACGAATAATAATATCATTTCTACTATCGTTAGCAGTTATTACTCCTGCAAAATTCGATGCCATTCGGGATGGATCACCCAAACTACCAGCAAATCGCTCGGTTCCTTTTACCGAAAAAGAACGGGCACTTAATACAGCCATTTTATTGCGAGTCTCTCCATTTTTCAAAGCAGTTACAACCACTTCCTCAACGTTTACTACTTTCTCGGTTAGTGCAATGCTCACCACTTTCTCTTTGCCTGATGTTAATTCGAGATTACGCATTTCAAAGGGTTCATAACCCATAAAACTCACGTTAAGACTGTATCGTCCAATTGGTACATTGAATAATTCAAATTCACCACTTTCATTGGAAATAGTTCCCAGCGACTTTTCACCCAAACCAATGGCAACATTAGCTCCAGGTAATGCACCTTTAGTAACTTCGTCTATTATAACTCCGCGAATGTTTTGTGTAAACTGTGCTTTTGCATTAAAAAAAAATAGTAAATAGAACAAAACAAATAAACTGAATTTTCTCATAGTTAGAATGATCTAGGTTTTTTATTAATGACAATGGTTTTATTGAATAGTCCAAATATCCTTCACATTTTTTTCTTAAACAATAATAATATCCTGAATTGCAGTTAAACGTGACTCAATTGCAGAATTATACCTCCGAATTGAATTGCTTTGTTTAATAAATTTTTACAAGCATTTTTTTTCTACTTTTGCAGACCTTATAAAATGAATAAATGGAATATCAGATCTTTCCGTTGAAAAATGGAATACGGGTTATACACCAACAAGTTGATTCACCCGTTGCACATTTTGGTGTGATAGTTAATACCGGTTCTCGCGATGAGCTAGAACACGAACAGGGTATGGCTCATTTTATTGAACACACCATTTTTAAAGGAACCAAAAAACGAAAAGCGGTACAAATTATTAACCAATTAGAAGATGTTGGCGGTGAATTAAATGCCTACACAACCAAAGAAGAAACAGCCATTTATGCTACTTTTTTGAACGAGTACTACCAACGTACTATTGAATTGGTAAGCGATATTGTGATCAATTCAACCTTTCCAGAAAAAGAACTGATACTTGAAAAAGAGGTAATAATTGAAGAAATAAACTCGTACAACGACTCTCCTTCAGAATTAATTTACGATGAATTTGAAGAATTAGTTTTCAACAGTCATCCAATTGCAAGAAACATTTTAGGTACACCTGAAAAAGTACGCTCATTTAACAAGGAGCAAGTAAAGCAATTCATGAAAAAAAATTACCAAACAAACGAAATGGTAATTTGCTCTGTTGGAAAGATTAAACCCACAAAATTTGAATCGCTAATTAGAAAGCATTTCGAGTTAATGGATGAGAATGTTAGCGAACGAAACAGAATTCCTTTTAACGGTTATATTCCTCAAAATATTGAAGTTGAAAAAGACACTTTCCAGTCGCATTGCGTGATTGGTGCCGAGGCATACAAACTAACCAACGAACTAAGACTTCCAATGGTATTGCTTAACAATATTCTTGGCGGAAGCTCAATGAACTCGAGGTTAAACATGGCGCTGCGCGAACGAAATGGATTAGCCTATAATGTTGAGGCTAACTACTCATCCTATACCGATACTGGTGTATTTATGATTTATTTCGGAACCGAACGCAACAATTTGTACAAAGCAATTGATTTGGTTGAAAGTGAATTTCGAATTTTACGAGCTAAAAAACTTGGTCCAAAAATTCTGGCAAAATCGAAAAAACAGCTTATCGGACAACTGGCCATAGCCAACGAAAATCGCGAAGATTTAATGCTAACCATTGGCCGAAGCTATTTGTACTTCAATAAAGTTGACCGCTTACAAGATGTTTTCCAGAAAATTGAAAACATTACTGCCAACGATTTGCACAAAATTTCGAACGAAATATTGGCAAAAAATAATTTGTCGAAGTTAATTTTCTTGTAATTTACGGGTTATGAA
>JAQIBQ010000061.1 GCA_027859005.1 Prolixibacteraceae bacterium
GCCCAGAACAAGACTCGAACTTGCACGCCCTTGCGAGCACCAGCCCCTCAAGCTGGCATGTCTACCGATTTCACCATCTGGGCAGTGAAAAATATTTCTTGATGCTTCTCAAGCTAACAAACATTACTGTATTGTTGGCATGTCTACCCCCCGATAATTATCGGGGCACCATCTGGGCAGTGAAAAATATTATAAAGTGCTTTTTGCCTTCATCACTATTATTTGTGATTGCTGGCATATCTACCCACTAAAAACAATCGAGGAAGTACTTTATAATTGATCGGATGCAAAAGTAAAAAATTCCCTTTTCCTTCCAAAATAAAAATTAAATAATAAAAAGAACTTTATTTTTGCCGCTTTTCATACTCCGACAACAGAATAATACCATCACTATCAACAACAAAACGATAAATCTCTTCTTTAATAAACGAAGGACTGACTCGTTTATCTAAAGTAAAACGTCCTGTTCCTATTTCAGCTTCACGCACAAAAGTTTCTTTTACGTATAAAAAAAGCTGATTCCCATCTTCTAAATCAATAATTTTTCGTGGCTCACCAAAATCACTCAAAAGCAAATCACGACCATTTCCGTTGTACTTATGCTCTATTTTTTTTTGTACACTACAACTTGCTAAAGCAATCATTACCAGAAAAATCGATATATATTTTACCATTTCTTATTAACACTGAAAGTTCATACTATGCTTAAATCCTTGCATTTTAAGGCATTGTTAATACTTCACAACACCAATTCGAAAGATAAGTCTTTTTCTTATTAACCCTATCAAATTATTATATTTGCAGCGTTAAATGTTCTTAATGTAAATCTTCATAATTATGATTTTATTCTTTATCGCACCTAACGGAAATTACATTGCTGTTAGTGCAAAGGAATCTCTTTCAGAGTCAACAATTGAGAAACTTTCCTGGTTATTCGGAGAAGCCAAAAAGCAAAACGAAGAGCTAATTCCTGGATGGTTTGTTGGACCTCGAAAAGAGATGCTTACTCCTTGGAGTACAAATGCAGTTGAAATTACTCAAAACATGGGAATCAACGGCATTTTTCGTATCGAGGAGTACATCAAAGTTGAGAATGAGAAAGCTCAGTTTGATCCAATGTTGCAACACCTTTACAAAGGGTTAGATCAAGAAATTTTCACAATTGAAAAACAACCTGATCCAATACTTAAAATTGAAGATATTGAAAGCTACAATAAACAAGAAGGTTTAGCATTAAGCAAAAAAGAAATCGAATACCTTGAATCTGTTTCAGAATTATTGAAGCGTCCTTTAACCGACAGCGAAGTATTTGGATTCTCACAGGTAAACAGTGAGCATTGCCGTCACAAAATTTTTAATGGAACATTTATTATCGATGGTGAAGAAAAAGAGCTTTCATTATTCAAATTAATTAAGCTTACTTCATCTACCAACCCGAATAAAATAATATCGGCATACAAAGACAACTGTTCATTTGTTGAAGGACCAATAGTTGAACAATTTGCTCCTGCATCACACGGAAAAGCCGATTTCTTTGAAGTAAAAGATATTAAAACGGTGCTTTCGTTGAAAGCTGAAACACATAATTTCCCAACAACGGTTGAACCATTTAACGGTGCTGCAACTGGTACCGGAGGTGAAATTCGCGACCGTATTGCTGGTGGCAAAGGTGCTTTACCAATTGCTGGAACCGCGGTATACATGACGTCCTACGCTCGTTCCGAAGCCGGTCGTGAATGGGAACAAGCTACCGAAGAGCGCGAATGGTTATACCAAACTCCCGAACAAATTTTGATTAAAGCATCAAATGGGGCCAGTGATTTTGGAAACAAATTTGGTCAACCATTAATTAATGGTAGTGTACTTACTTTTGAACATTTTGAAAACGAAAAGAAATTTGCATACGATAAAGTTATCATGCTTGCTGGAGGTATTGGTTTTGGCAAGAAAGAAGATAGTTTAAAAGATATACCTGATCCAAAACAAAAAGTAGTGCTACTTGGTGGCGACAACTACCGAATTGGCATGGGGGGTGGTGCAGTTTCATCAGTTGAAACGGGATCATTCGAAAACAGAATTGAATTAAACGCTGTACAGCGTGCAAACCCTGAAATGCAAAAAAGAGTCTACAACGCTATACGTGCTTTATGTGAAGTAGATCACAACCCAATTGTATCAATTCACGACCATGGTGCAGGTGGACACCTAAACTGTTTAAGTGAGTTAGTTGAAGATACCGGCGGTATAATTAATGTAGACCAATTACCTGTTGGCGACCCTACCCTTTCGTTAAAAGAGATTGTTGGTAACGAATCGCAAGAACGTATGGGCTTGGTTATTCGTGAAGAAGATATTGAAAATCTGAAAAATATAGCAGAACGCGAACGTGCTCCTATTTATGTGATAGGTGAAACAACCAACGATATGCGTTTTACTTTCCAGCATCAAGGTACTGGCGAAAAGCCTATTAATTGGAAACTGGAACACATGTTTGGTAGTCCGCCAAAAACAATCCTTAAGGATGAAACTTTAGATCCTGGATTTGCTCCAATTACGTATGCAAATGAAAAAATATACGATTACGTGGAACAAGTTCTTCAACTGGAGAATGTAGCTTGTAAAGATTGGTTAACCAACAAAGTAGACCGTTCTGTAACGGGTCGTATTGCAAAACAACAATGTGCAGGCAAACTACAGTTACCTTTAAATAACCTTGGTGTTATTACTCTTGATTATCAAGGAAAAGCCGGTTTAGCAACATCAATAGGGCATGCACCAGGTGCTGGTTTAATTAGTGCAGCCAATGGTTCAATTCTTTCAATTGCAGAATCATTAACCAACATTATTTGGGCACCAATGGCCGATAAAATAAAAAGTATCAGCTTAAGTGCAAACTGGATGTGGCCTTGTAAAAACGAGGGTGAAGATGCTCGTATTTACGAAGGAGTTAAAGCTGCTAGTGACTTTGCTTGTGGTTTAGGAATTAACATTCCTACAGGTAAAGATTCGTGTTCAATGACTCAGAAATACGAGAACGATAAAGTATTTTCTCCTGGAACCGTAATCATATCTGCATCGGGAGAAGTAAGCGACGTGAAAAAAATTGTTGAACCAGTTTTGGTTCCTGAAAAATCACTTTACTATTTAGATTTCTCTAAAGCACCTAAAGAACTAGGTGGTAGTGCATTTGCCCAAATTGTTAATAAAATGGGTACTGCAACTCCAACTGTTTCCAATACTGAATATTTTGTAAATGCATTCAACACAGTACAGGACGCCATTGAACAAGAACTGATTGCAAGCGGACACGATGTTGGCGGTGGTGGTTTAATTACTTCGCTACTCGAGATGTGTTTCTCAAATAACGAGACTGGTTTAGAAGTTGATTTAACTGCAATTGGCGAAACTGATACCGCAAAAGTATTGTTTGCTGAAAACCCTTCAATCATATTCCAAGCCGATGATAAAGCAGAAGCTTTATTTGCTTCAAATGGAATATCAATACTTAAAATAGGATCACCTACAACGAAAGGCAAAGTTGAGCTTCGCAATGGAAATGAGCAATACAGCTTTGATATTCAATCCTTGCGAGACCTTTGGTTTAAAACATCGTATTTATTAGATCGGAAACAAAGTACACCTGAATTAGCACTTGAGCGTTTCGAAAATTACAAGAAAAACGAACTAGCGTATAATTTTGGCGATTTTGATGGAAAAGCTGCTGCTTTCGGAATTGATTTAAAACGAAGAAAACCTAGTGGCGTTAAGGCTGCCATTATTCGTGAAAAAGGGGTGAACGGCGATCGTGAAATGGCATACAGCATGTACCTTGCTGGATTAGATGTTAAAGACATTCACATGACCGACTTAATTAACGGTCGTGAAGATTTATCGGATGTAAACATGATTGTATTTGTTGGTGGTTTCTCTAACTCCGACGTTCTAGGCTCTGCCAAAGGTTGGGCTGGAGCTTTCAAATACAATGAAAAAGCGCGTGTAGCACTTGAAAAATTTTACAAAAGAGAAGACACGCTAAGTTTAGGTATTTGCAACGGTTGTCAATTAATGGTTGAATTAAATTTAGTTTATCCAGGAATGGGACTGAAACCACAAATGCTACACAACAACAGCCATAAATTTGAATCATCGTTCTTAAATGTTAGCATTCAAGAAAACAATTCTGTAATGATGAATAGTCTGGCAGGAAAAACACTAGGCGTATGGGTTGCACACGGCGAAGGTAAATTTAGTTTACCTGCAGGCGAAAGCAACTACAACATTGCCGTTAAATATACAAACGCAGGTTATCCGGGTAATCCTAATGGATCTGATTTCGACACAGCCGGTATTTGCTCTGTTGATGGACGTCATTTCGCAATGATGCCGCACTTGGAAAGAGCAATCTTCCCATGGCAATGGGCTTATTATCCGTCTGATCGCAAGGCCGATGAAGTAACACCTTGGATTGAAGCATTTGTAAATGCCAAAAATTGGATACAAGAAAAAAAGTAATTATTTTGAAAATATGAATTGATTAAACCGCTCAAAAATTGAGCGGTTTTTTTGTATACATTTAAAGAGCATTGTTTTTGGAATATAAATCAGTTCCGTTTTTCATAAGGTATAAATTATGTGAAATCAAAAATTAAAACAATTGTCTACTTATTTATCTTTCTTTTTAACAAAAAAGAAGTAAATTGAAAAAAGGATTTGAAAGATTGAATTTACAACTTATTTAAAAAGTTAAAGCACTATGAAACTACTTTCACGGTTTATATGGTTAATTATTGGAATTTCGGCAATTGTTTTTGTGGGAGTAACAATATTTCAAATTAGAACAAGCAATGAGTTTGAATTGATTAAGAAATCGATTGGAGAAGAATACGACGTACAGGTTGATAAAATGATGACTCCCGACATATATGGAGTTGGATTAGCATCTTATATTTCTGACATTTGTAACGATGGCTCCTCTTCGTATTTTTTAAAGAATGAAACTCCTGATGAGTTTTACATTGATTTAAACATTCACAATGATATTCTTACTTACAATCAAATAGATGCTGTTTGGTTTTTTAATCCCGACGGATCTCTTTACTATTTCAAATCCAATAGTGCTTTAGAACAAACTGATTTTCCCATACCCAATGAAGCCATTTCTGCTATGTTCAATTCTCCTGAAATGGAGTTTTTTTATGGCGAAAACCAAACTGGAGTAACCTACTTTAACGGTGCAGCTATTTATCATTCAGCAGATGAAAAATCAGGGTATATAGTTGTTGCATCATCGATGGATAAACGTTGGATTAACAAATACACAACAAGTATTAATAACTCTGTTATATCCATAATAACAATTGATAATGAATTGCCTGAAATTGAAGATAAAACAATACGCATAACTCGAGACTTAAAAGCTTATAACCAAGAAAAAATAGCAACTTTAAATATCGAGTTGAACTTACCTTTCCTTAGTTTATGGAATAAAACGAATACCACCGATAATTGGTTAATGACAGGTTCTATTGTTATCATCGTATTTTTCCTAATTGTATTCCTCATTATTTGGGTTATTTCACCCTTAAATAAAATATCAGGCTCCCTAAAAAAAGGAAATTCAAAAGACATTCAACCTTTAATAAAAGGAAAAACTGAAATGGGTGATGTTGCCCGAATGATTGGCGACTATCACAAAAAAAACGATGAACTAGAGGCAAGCGAAAGTATAAAACGACACATTATTGAACAAGCTCAAGTTGGAATCATTATTGCAGAAGCAGACACAAACCTTATCATCACAACAAATCCCTACGCCTGCAAATTGATAAATGCACCTGAAGAAGCTGTAATAAATAATGTAACAGGAAACTTTCTTGCTCAACTAGAAACTGAAAACAAAGATGTTGATGGAATTGATAGTTTACTATTCAATTCTAAAGGTGAAGAAATTGCTATACTTCGAACCGTAACCAACATGGTTATGAATGGCAAAGCAGTTGTGATGGATACTTTTGTCGATTTAAGTGAAATTAAAAATTTGCAAGACAAACTAGCAGAAGAGAAAAAGAAACTAAGCCTAGCGGTTCAAAATTCAGGACTAATTTTCTGCGAATACGATCTTATAAACGATGTTCTTGAAATTAACGACGCATGGAAATTCCTATCGAAAGGTGATTCGAAACACACTGGAAGCAATATTGTAAACAATATTTACGAATCGGATTCTAAAAAAGTTACCGATAAATTCGAATCATTAAATACAGGAGTGAAAGATACACTGGTTGCCGAGTTCAGAGTAAAACATCCCGATCGCGGACTTATTTGGCTTAGTGTTTCAATTTTAATTACGCGCAGAGATGAGGCACATAAACCGAAACAAATGATTGGTTTATTGGAAGACATTACCGAAAGAATTGCGGTACAGCAAGAACTAATTAAAGCAAAAGAAAAGGCCGAGGAATCCG
>JAQIBQ010000113.1 GCA_027859005.1 Prolixibacteraceae bacterium
AGCTAACTCAACAATGTAGTCCCCCATTTTGGCATGAAGCAAGGCAGCCTCTCTACAAATGCTTAAATGCTTTTCATCGAGAACCCTCCAAGGGGCAACCGAAAATTGCATCATTGGCATAAGTGCCTGTACCTGTGCCGACCGTATCATCAATTCTTGATCGAATTTACTGTAATCGATGTTTTCAAAATTTGAACGCAAGCCACCGCCAATCATATCGGGGCATGTAAATGGGTGTCCAATTAAACCGGCTGAAACCATATCGGGTATCAGTAATTTCATTTCATCCCATGAATAACCTTTATCCTGCAAGCGTTGAGCAAGTGGTTGATTCCCATTTTTCCAGCATGCCCTAAATTCGTTAAAATCAAAATTAGCGCCCAATTTTCCGTACATTTCTGCTTGAATAGTACCACTTGTATTTGTATTCTCATTTGGAAAAACTTGTGAACCTTTGGTATAAAAATCGCCATCAGCAGCATCGAATTTGAAACCATCAATTCCATATTTTTCTTGCAAATTTTTCAGTTGATCTTTTAACCAATCCATCGCTTCGGGGTTGCTCAGGTCGAGACAAGCACTGTAACCGTTCCACCATTTTATTAATGCTGGACGCTTGCTGTCTTTTTTCAATACCAGACATTTCTTTCGAGAAAGTGTTCTAAACTCCGGACTATCGGGACTAACGAAAGGGGTTACCCATAACATTACTTTAAATCCTTTTTTGTGCAGATAGTCCATCATTCCTTTAGGATCGGGAAATTTGGTGGCTTCAAATTCAAAGTTTCCGTAGTAATTCGACCAAATATCGTCGATCATGAACACACCTGTTGGGAAACCATTCTTGATAACATCATTGGCATATTTAATAATATCTTGCTGATTTTGATTGGTACCTAGCTCAATCCAGGTGTTGTACTGGGGCATTTTAAACATTAACTCATTGGGTGTTTTTCCTGAAGGAGGGAAATGCTTTTTCATAGCGCCAACATATGCATCCCTCAAGTTGGTTCCGACTTGTACTACGTTTATTTCTTCAACATCGGAATAAAGTTTCAGGGTTGCATTTTCGAACTCAAAGGCAAATGGTTCGTCGCTCCACACATATCGCCCCATGTTCGACAACAAAACCGGAGCAGCTTGATTTCCTTTATTATCTACCCGAAGGTCATTTATTTCTGTATTTGCATCAAACGGCTGAAAGTGAATCTGATCGAAAGGAGTGTTGCAAAAAGCTTTTGCTGTATACGCTCCGTACCATTTTTCATTCGGCAAGGGTTCAATTTCTGATATAATTTTTTGGGCAAATGCATTCATTGAAAAAACAAATCCCAATAACATAATAATTACTTTTTTCATCTCTATTTTCTTTATATTTTTACTGCTGTTTAAAATATGGTGTGTTTTTGTAATTTTAAAAAACAATTTAATTGTATTCAAAGGCTCCTAAATCAGGTTTAGCATCTCTTGTAAAATCGAAGAAGTCGGTAGTTGACATTGGAGTACCTGCGGCTTTATCAATTGCAGGAGAACCTGCTTTTAACCTAAAATCCAACGTTGCAACATTTTCAAATAGTGGATCTAAATTAATAGTATTGGTTATCGTTGTTTGAGCAGAAAAACTTCCTATTGAACCAAAAAACAAGTTGTTATCTACGGTAATCGCAAAATTTTGCGAAGAGTTACTTTTAATCTGTAGAGGACACCCACTAATTACATTATTTCTAATATTAAAACCGAAATTGGCAGGATTTGAAGCCTCAATAAGCAGACCGCAATTTTCCCAACTCCCTGTAAATCCACAATTATAAATCGTATTTTGATAGATATCAACGTTTTGAACAGGACCGTTATTCAAGTAACCTGCCAAACGAATTCCTATCCTACCAATATCATAAACAAGATTGTCGTGAACTTTTATATTACTAAGAATACCCCCTTCTTCACTTGCAACAGTAATCCCACCTCCGGTATTGTAGACTTTATTAGCGTAAACATCAATGTTATTAATGTCTTTTGAGTAAGCATCCACATAAATGCCAACACGCTCTATGTCATAAACCGTATTGTGGTGAATTGTGCCATTTGAACAAGCATTTTTCGCATCAATACCTTCCCCTCCATTACTCTTTACAGAAACCATTCGGTTTGAAACCGTATTGTAGGCTATTTCAAACCCCGTAACAGAAGGCAAACTTATACATTCACCTACACCTACTGCCTCATCTAAAATACAGGCCTTTTCAACATTATTATACAAAACAGAAATATTGGATGAATTAGCTATACAAATACCGGATGCGCCAGTATTATAAGTTTTACAATTTCTTGTAGTTATATTACTGGAGCCAGAAGCAAAAACACCCCAAAATTTTGAATTTATTATTTTCAAACCATCTACTACAATCCAGCTTTT
>JAQIBQ010000186.1 GCA_027859005.1 Prolixibacteraceae bacterium
AGGATTCACCACCTTCAGTGAAAGGGAAATACATCAAAATAAAAGACGTAACACAGTTGCCAACACCACCACCTACGTTTGCATTTTATGCCAATTTACCTCAATACATTAAAGATCCGTACAAGCGATATTTGGAAAACAGACTTCGCGAACACTTCGATTTTGAAGGAGTTCCTATAGCCATTGTTTTTCGTCAAAAGTAAAAAAGCTGTCTAATGATCTTACCCCAAAAAGTTGGACGGATTAATATTTAAAATTTATATGGACTGAGTTTGGTTAGCAACTGGACTTAGTCTTTTTAGTTTTTATCACATTCTACCAATTTTGTATTTGTTGGCATTGAACCTTTTCATGCAGCTGTAATTTAAAATAAATACAACCAATAACCGAGTCTCTATTATATCAAATGTTCATTTGAATTTTTTCTGTCGCCGATTTACTCCGGTATTGCTATCGCTTTTTCTTCTTCAGTATTTCTTTTAGACTATTATTTCGCCTTTTTTTTAGTCAATGAATAAGTTATTGCATAAATATACTGAAACAAAGAAGAAAAGTTCGAGAGAAGTATAATTTATTCAACGGGGAAAAACCTACTACTGAAAATACTCCTTTGCACGAAATAAAATTTAGGAAAAACATTGAGGATATTGTGCTTCAAAATATTTCAGATACGAACTTCGGTGTATGTGAAATCAGTCAATTACTTGGCATGAGTCGTTCACAGCTGTTTCGTAAACTTAAAGAAACACTTAACATAAGTCCAAGTGATTATATTCGTATTATAAGATTGAATGAAGCTAAGCGCCGATTAAAATTGGGTGAGATGAATGTAAACGAAATAGCCGATGAATGTGGCTTTGCAAGTTCTTCTTATTTTATAACCAGTTTTAGAAAGCATTTTGGTGTTACACCTGGCGATTTCACCAAAAATTAACTAGTAAAAACGTTTTTTTTTTAAGTCCGATATAAAAAGACTGTGCTTTCTGTATTTTTTATGTAGTCATATAAAATCCCAAAAGTATTCGTATAACTTTTGGGATTCACTTCAAATTTGGTGGCCTTTTTGTATTAACGTGAATTCGACCCTCGTTTTTTAGATAACTTGTTGTTGGATTGTGTTATATGATTATGACTTTTTCCCACTGACCACTGACTCGTTAGATTATCCTTGCTGGTGGAATTCTAACTCTGTATCTAAAATTTAGACTTATTCTATCTGCTATTCTATCGAATTGGCGTTTATTAGTATCGATTACGTTCTACATATTTTGTATGTAGTAAGTGATGTGATTTTTCGCCAAGTGGTTCTCCCAAGAAATCTTTATATATTTTAAGTATTTCCGGATTTTCGTGCGATTTCCGAATGGCCATTGCATCATCTTCGTCGTATATGGCTTTGGAGCGTTTCTCACGAATTTCCGGACTCGTTGGTATCGGTTGGCCTCCTCCACCTAGACAGCCTCCTGGACAAGCCATAAATTCAATGAAATGATAATCGGCTTTTTTGGCTTTTATAGCTTCCATTAAGGTTTTGGCATTTACTAATCCGTGTGCAATGGCACACTTCAATTCAACACCATCGAGGAAGCTCCAGGCTTTAAGTGGATTTTCTATTTTAATAGAAGCTTCTCGAATACCTTCCATGCCGCGAACAGGTGTAATTTCAAGGTTTTTGAAAGGAACTTCTCTACCCGTAACAATTTCGTAGGCTGTTCGTAATGCTGCTTCCATAACTCCACCTGTAGCTCCAAAAAGAACAGCAGCACCAGATGATTCTCCCATTAAGCGATCGAATTTTTTATCCTGAAGTTTCATGAAATCGATACCAGCTTGCTTTACCATAATGGCTAATTCGCGTGTGGTAAGTACGAAATCAACATCGCGGTAACCACTGTCGTGCATTTCTGGTCTGTTCGATTCAAATTTCTTAGCTGTACATGGCATAATCGATACAGAAACAATGTTGGCGGGATTCAATTTCCGTGATTTTGCATAATAGGTTTTAACTAAGGCACCAAACATTTGTTGTGGCGATTTGCAGGTCGATAAGTGTTCGAGATACTCAGGATACATGTGTTCAATGTATTTGATCCACCCTGGTGAGCAAGATGTTGCCATAGGTAATTGTACGCTTTCGTCTTTATCAACCAAAGTTCTTTTAAGGCGAGTCAATAGTTCAGTGCCTTCTTCCAGAATGGTAAGATCGGCTGTAAAATCGGTATCTAAAACAGAGTCGAATCCTAAGTTTTTCAAAGCAGAAACCATTTTGCCAGTTACTCTTGTTCCGGCTTCAAAGCCCAGTTCTTCACCTAAACCAACTCGAACAGCAGGTGCTGTTTGAACAACTACATGTTTTTCGGGATCTGAAATTGCTTCCCAAACTTCTTCGATGTAGTTTTTTTCTATTAATGCACCCGTTGGGCAGTGATTTACGCATTGACCGCAATTAGTGCACACAACATCGTTCATTGAATTCTCAAAGAAGGTGGAAATTTTCATCTTGTCGCCTTTATAGGCTACCGTTAATGCATTTACACCTTGTAACTCTGCACAAGTACGAACACAGCGTTGGCAACGGATACACCGACTATCATCTTTTATGATAGAGGGAGAAAACATATCAATCGTATAGTTTTTGAGAGGGACCAAATCGATCAAATCTTGCGACATAATTTTGTATTCAGCAGCAAGTTCTTGCAATTCGCAATTGCCATTTTTATAGCACTTTGTACAATCGGCATTGTGTTCCGATAACAAAAGCTCAATAATATGTTTTCGTGAGTTTCGAACTTTAAGTGTATTGGTTAATACTTCCATGTTTTCGTGACAAGGAGTTGCGCAAGATGCTGCCAAACGTTTCTGTCCGACAACTTCAACCAAACAAACTCTGCAATTACCTGCAACACACAAATCTTTGTGATAGCAAAGTGTTGGTATAATTATTCCGACATCTTGAGCTGCTTCGAGTATTGTTTTACCCGGTTCAATTTCGTACACCATGCCGTTTATTGTTAAGTTTATTTTATTGCTCATAGTTAGGGTTTTACAGTTAGTAAATCATTTCTTCTCTGAAATTTTCTACAATTGATGAAAATGAATTGGCCACCGATTGACCCAAACCACATTTGGCCGTATACTGCATGGTTTCGGTTAGTTTGAGCAATTTATCGAGATAATTGGCAGGCTTGGCGCCTTGCTTTACAGCCTTTATTCCTATTAGTAATTGCTGGCAGCCAACTCGGCAAGGAGTGCATTGGCCACATGACTCTTCACGAAAAAATTCAAGGTAATTATCGAGTACGTTAAACATGGATCGGGTACTGTTAAAAAGCATCATTGAGCCACCAGTAGGTAGTGATATGCCCGATAGTTTTCCTTTAAAGCCGATAGCAGTTTCGTTGAAACGCTTACGAGGAACAAGGAATCCAGAGGCACCACCAACCTGAACCGCTTTAGTATCGCCGTCGCCGAACTCATCTACAAAATCTTGTAAACTCATCCCTAGCTCCAACTCATAAATACCGGGTTTTGGAGTATCGCCCGAAACGGAGAATAGTTTTGTGCCGCGTGAGAATTGTACTCCTAAATCGTAAAATTTCTTTGCACCGTGTTTGAATATGGTGAATGTGTGGGCAAGTGTTTCAACGTTATTTATAATGGTTGATTTTTCCATATATCCTTTATGGGTGGGGAAAGGAGGCTTGTTTCGTGGTTCTCCTCGTTTTCCTTCCATGGATTCCATTAGAGCTGTTTCTTCGCCACATATGTAGGCGCCACTGCCCATGAAAATTTCAATTTTAAAATCAAAGTCAATTTCTTTGCAGTAATATTCAAATTCGTCGATTGCTTTCTCTAGGTCTGTTTTCAAAAACTTGTATTCGCCACGTAGGTATATAAATGCTTTGGTGGCGCCTGTAATAAAACCACAAATACCCATCGCGGTTAATACTTTAAAAGGTACTTTAGTTAGTATCTCTCGGTCTTTAAATGTACCTGGTTCTCCTTCATCGGCATTACAGATTACATATTTTTGATCAGATGAAGCCTCACTAGCTAGCTTCCATTTTAAACCTGTTGGAAACCCTGCTCCTCCACGACCTTTTAATTCAGAGCTTATTAATTCGTTTATAAGTTCTTGCTTGTCGCGTTTAATTGTTCGTATGAGAATTTTCTCCCAGTCGTTTTCATTTCTGAAAATGAAGTCGGCACGTTTTAAGTTGTATGACGTAGACATAACTCTTATTTTTTTATGTATTCTGTTAAAATTACACGTACCGTTTCTGGTGTTAATTCGGTATAAACCTCATCGTTAATGAGCATCGCGGGCGCTTTGTGGCACCAACCTAAACAATTGGTTTGCAGTAAAGAGAACTTTTTATCGGTTGTGGTTTCGCCCACTCCAATTTTTAACATGTCCTGGATCGTTAAAAGAATTTGATTTTTCCCTTTCATGGCACAGGTTATTGTTTTGCAAATACGAATAACATATTTTCCCATTTTTCGGTATTCCAGAAAGGAGTAGAAAGTTGCGGTTCCATACACTTCGGCCGCTGGTAGATCAAGCTCACGTGCGATTTCAATCATAGTATCGTCCGACAAAAACTTTTCTTGTTCAACAACTCCTTGTAAAACAGGAAGTAGGTTTTTACGGTTTCGACCATACTTATTGGCTAGTTCCGTAATAAGTTCGTTTGTTTGATTCATAGAGGGAATGATAATTGAAGGTTTGTTAAGTAGTAAATAGTAAATGCTGTTGAGATACGCCAAATAGAGATGGCAGGTTCGACTTCAAAAAAGAATCCGCTTTACCAATACGAAAAGGGTAATGCGAATATAAATCTATTCACAATTGATGAAATATGAACGATCTGGTACGTTAGGTCTAATTTAGGCAAGAAGAAATTGAAAAACCAGAGCTAAATCACAGACAATTAACTTATTGATAAATATATTTAAAATTGGGAAAGAAATATTTTAATGCGACTGGTTTAGTAGCGTTTTTAATAGCAGGTACAACAAGGCTTATAAACAAATGAAGCTATTTGCATATAAGATTCAGGAAACCAGAAATATAACATAACTTTTATGAAATTTAGAATTATTATAAAGAAGAAAGTGAATGGTTTAATGCTCTAAGTTAATTTGAATAAGTATTGTTGATATGTAATATAAGTCAGGCAGGAATGCCTGACCTACAAAAAAGCCCCGCTAAAGGCAGGGCTGTATTTCGAAAAGGTATTGTAATTTTTTTTATTGTTGAGGTGCTTGGCCTGTATTTACAAAGTAAACTATTACTGCAATTACAATTAGAACAGTAACAACTGCCAAGGTAATTTTTATCCAGCTGTACGGGCGTTGGCCTTGTACTTCGCCTGTTCGGCCATTTACAAGAAACTGGAATAACTTGCCCTTGAATTTATAGGCACTAACAAATACCGGTAAAAGCAAATGTTTAAACGTAATATCGTTATATTTTGTGTTTAACGAATGGACGCGTTGTTCGTCTCCTCCAATGTCTCTTCTGACCAATTGCTGAATTTCTTTCTCGGCAATTCCCTTTGCAATTTCAAACCCTTCGTCAAGTTCTACCTGGTATTTTTCAGTTATAAATCCACTGAGATAACTTTTATCGAAAGGAACTAAGTTTTCTAAATCCCATGGTTCTAACTTATAGATGTATTTCTGTGGTAACGATTTTGTTGCAACAGTTAAAATATCGTCGAAAAATTTATTTACTTGGCCCCTTACATTGTACCAGCGTGTTTTCTGAACTTGTCGGGTTTTCGTTACTGATTTTCCATCTTCAGTTGTGGTATAACTTTCCGACACATAGTAATGTTCTCCTCTTTGTCCGGTGTATCTCGACGAAGTATCTGTATCGAAAGTCCAGTATGGAATATAAATACCTTTAAAATGGTCGAAATTTAGAACAGCTTTTTTTAAATCTTTGGGAGCAATCCACCATTTCTTCACCCAAGTTTTAATGGCATTTTTAGCTTCATCGGCCGAAAGTTTAAATG
>JAQIBQ010000231.1 GCA_027859005.1 Prolixibacteraceae bacterium
ATATCTGGATGATCGAGGAATCCAAAAACATAATCTTCATATTTCATCATTCGCTTTTGAAAAGCAATAAGTTTTTTTATTTCTTTATTTGTTGCAGACTCTTTTAGTAGGAGTGAAAATGCACTACAAATTTGATGCAACGAAGCTTTTCCTTTTAGGGGAATTACAAACTCAACAATAGTGAAAACTAAAAACGCATTTCAACTATCGGCATAAGCGTAACTGCTTGTTTTCCGATATACAACAAACCATAAAAATCGCTCTTTAGCCCGATATTCAAATTCTTAACAACATTATATTTATATTCTATTGATAGAAAAAATCCAATATCCCAAAAGTGAGAATAATAAACTTGAGGGTTACTCACAAAAGTCTCGACAATACCATCAATTTCTAATTCACCATACACATCGTAATTTATACTGGTTTCATTATAATCTTGAAATAAAGGGCCACCAGAGAAATCAAATAAATGATTCTTCTTTGAAAAAGATTTCTTCAAAAATATAGCATAAACACCAAACCCTAGCATTTTATCGGTATCCCAAAAGAGCTCACCTCTATCGTTATTCGGATACGACAAATCACAATCCATATATTTTACTCCCAGCCAATAATTGCTTGCTAACAAATATGCAAACTCATAAGTCGTTCCAATCCCGAGGTGAGCACCTGCTTGTTTTGGATTATTTCCACTTAAAATATCAACTCCAACATCTTCGATATTTGCAAAGCAACCCGTTGACACCGAAATTGAAAAATGAGAATCCTTTTGGGCATATAATTGACTAGCTCCGAATACTACCCAAATAAGTATTAATATTTTTTTTAACATTTCAATTCTTGTTTTTAAAACGGTAAGTAAAATTCATTCCAGCCGAGATATATGCAAAATCTTTCTGTCCAGAACTTTTGTAATTCATAAAATTAAGATTAATACCCATTGAAAAATCAGACGAAATTAAGTACTCTAAATCAAGAAAAACATCTACACCCAATTTCGATGATGCATAAGTATTGAAATACTGAAATGGCAAATATGCTTCCTCTCCATTTAAAACATAAACAAGCGACCGTTGCAAAAATGTTTGAAATCCCTTTATGTACATATATTTCAAACCACATCCAACATCTAAGTTTAACCGCTTTGCGTTCAACGGTCGGATTAATAATCCTAAGGATGAAGTGACTCCTGAAAAAGATTCAAAAGCATTACCACCAACAACTCCTGGGGCGTCATACTCTCCCTTTGTTGAACTTAATAAGCCATTCGAGAATTTCAATCGAAGCTTATCCTTAATTAATAAACCCACATCAACCGTTTGATAATACGGCAAGCCAGTTTGATTCACGACTAACTTTGGGGAATAGCTTAATAACTCAACTTGAATAAACTTGCTTTGTGCCTTTGCCACAACAAATAAAAAACAGGTTATACACACACACAATAAATATTTTCTCATATATTTTCTTTTAATAAAAAAATGAAATAAGGTTGACCCACAATATAGGTCAACCTTGCAACATTTATTCGTTGTAACTCACAGCTTCGAAAGTACACTTAAAATCACCGAAGGAATAAGGATCTTTTAAACCATCCCCCCATTGACCAATCCAATTTCTGCCCCAAGTTTGTTGTCCAAGTAAATCATCATGACTTCTTACCTTAAACTTAAAAGTTCCACCAATTGTAAAACCAGTTTTTACTGTAAGTGTATCAACTAATTTCATACCTGATGGGTCTGACCAAGCAATAGTTGCCAAAGCTGAATTACTCACATCATGTCCAAAACCAACTCTTCCATCTGATATATCCCAATAATTAGAATCATAATCGTACGCACCAATTGTAATTGTTTTCTCAGCCTTTTCCCAATCGGTTTTCAATGCTGTTCCCATTTCAATAACTGTTCCTTTACGAATTGCTTTTCTTGATGTTGTACAATCAATAAAATTGTCATAAGGTGCGAATTGGTGTTCGCTAAGTTTGTTTAATCCAATAAGTACAACTCTTAATTCACTAGCACCAGCAAAAATACCATCATATTGATGTTTGTTTGCCACATAATACTCTATCAACTCTATAGCAATATAGTCATCTGATGGATCAACGGATTCATTAGCCGATTTCATCTTAGGACTATTAACTATTGGATCAGAGAATATTTCATCATCATCTTTTGGAATAATTAAATAAACAGGAGTTGTTAAACTAAATTCTTCATTAACTTCAACAATATTGTATCCTAAAATATTACCATCCTCGATTATCGGTTTATAACCTTCGTTGATTTCATCATTAATTAATGGATGAAAAGATACAGTTGGAATTCGTGAATTTTCAGGATAATCTTCTAATGGATAAGGAATGTATAATGCCAAATTGTTTCCAGAAAGGTACTCTTTCAAATCACTTAGACTTGCCGATTTCAAGCTATTATCACGAGACAGCAATTCATCAAACGCATTCTCAAAAAGTGTTTTATCTAGTTTTCCACTTTTTAAATTTTCTTCAGTCGAAAATAAATCCTTGAACAGAACAAAATCATCTTTATAGTGCTTTTCATCAATTAGTGCTTGTAATTCTTGATTAATAGAATTATCGTTAGCTAATTCTACAATCAACATTGATGCTTGTTGCATTTTATCAAGCATCTCTATTTCAGAACTGGATAAACTGGTCTTCTCTAAAGTAAAACATTCACTTTTTTCAGGCTCAATAACATCATTCTCACAAGAAACCAAGGCAATTGCAAAAATAGTTAGTATAAAACAATATGATCTTCTCATAATTTTTAAATTTGTGTCTGGAGTTGTACCTCCCATTAATAAACATTTTGTTTGTTACTCAATTTAGGCAGCATGATTTTCGGATTGTGTTGCCTTCTTCGTTAAGAAATCTCAATCTTTTGAGAAGTGCGCCTGCCAAACACACGACAATTTTCATGCACAAACCGATTAAACATCTAGGTTTTATCCATAGCAATTTTCGTTAGTAAGTTTTTTATATAGAGTGATTGTATGACGCTACAATCATCAATTTTTGATTCGTGGATATTCTGGGGGGTGTCCATATTTGGGTACGTTTTTTAGTTTAGGTGTCGTAAAACTAAAAAAAAAAAACGATTCGTACCAAACCTTATGTACTATTTCTTTTTATTTTGTTCTATTCTATGTATATATATATGAGCATAATTAAAAATTGGAAGTTGCATCGGATGGCAACTGTTTATTCCAAAAACACCCAAAAGGTTACCCTGAGATTTAATATTTTTCGTGAGATCTACCTAAATGTTTCTCATTGTGTCTTAGCTACAGAGTACTACATAAAATAGTCATTGGTCATCAGTCATTAGTCAACAGTC
>JAQIBQ010000236.1 GCA_027859005.1 Prolixibacteraceae bacterium
GAATTACAACCCGACTAGCATATGATTTAAGCCCAATACTGCATGCTAGCATTCGCCTAATAAAAAATTGCCAGATTTTAAATTAAATATTCTTCCCCACAACAATGTCACATGATCCATTATGATTTCAGGTTCTGGCCGATAAAACTGTCCGAACCTTCTGAAAAATCAATGATCGGCTAGAAATGCAGGCAAAACCCTACTGTATCCAAGTGCATTAATCCATTCGGTATAGCCTAAGGGATTATTTACCATGAAAACGAAACAATTTGAGTCTATTCTTGATAGAGTTGACAATGCTGATTTTACCTGATCGTTTCTCAATGTTACAAATACATAGTCGTAGCTACCGACTTAACTGCGAATCATCAATTATTTACACAGCTATTTGTTCCGGAATGTTTTGATTTATTCTATTAAGCAATAATCCCTTGTCCTTCAATTCATTAAGCCTTTTGTTGCGTGCCAATAATGTTACATCATGCCCACACTTAGCTAATAACCCACCAAATGTAGAGCCAATTACCCCTGCACCATATATTAGTATTTTTCTTTTCATTTTTTATTCGATACTATTTAATACCATTTAAATATTAAAATGAGCGCTATAAATGATAAATCCCAATCGTTTTTAAAATTATACTCACAAAAGTTAATCTCGAACAAGTTAGTTTTACTATTAATTTACTACTTACAGTTATTTAGTCTGAAACATGATTGTAATCCTTTGGCTCAACATGTACCGTTGACGTAATACTAAATTGTTTAAAAATTATATTTTCTATATCGGTAGCTATTCTATGCCCTTCATTTATACTTAAATTATTTTCAAGTTTAATGTGAAATGTTAATTCTTGATGTCCAACATAATTATGAATGTGAAAATGATGTAAATACATATCAGCATCATAAATCTGACCGATTGAAAGCTTAATTTTATCAATTAATTCGGAACTTGGTTTTTCTCCAAGAAGCTTATTTATAGATTCTTTTGCAATTTGATAAGTAGCATAGAATAGCATAAAAGATATCATTCCGCCTAACGCACTATCAATCCACCAAAATTGCTTTGCAAACAAAATACCAACTAGTACTATAACTGACGATAAGGCATCTGTTCTATGATGCCAACCATCAGCTTTAATACTTACATTATTGATTTTACGCCCTATATAGAATGCATATTGCGCCAACGCTTCTTTAACAATTATTGAAATAACTGTAACAACTATTGCTATAGCGCCAAACTCAGTAGCTTCTTGATTCTTAAATTGAACAATAGAATCTCTCAAGAAATCAAAAGCGATAATAGCAAGAAGAAAGGCGATAAACAACGCTGCAATTTGCTCCCATCTGCCATGCCCAAAAGGATGTTCATTGTCGGGTTTTTTAGACGATAGTTTAACCGCTACAATTACAATTATTGAACTCAAAGAATCAGATAGAGTATGCCACGCATCTGCAGTTAATGCAATTGAACCAGTAGTAATTCCAGCCCAAAACTTCAAAACAAATAATATACTATTTGCAATTACTGAAACAATCCCCTCTAAATACCCTGCTTTTACTTTGTCCATAAAGCCTTAAATTATAGTTATACTTATCTAATCAATAGTTGGTTTATTATTATTAACTAGAGATTTTACTGACTTATTTAGTAATACAATAAGTATTTCTTTTTCTGACTCGGTCATATCCCCAGTTAACAATTCCGAAATCCGTTTATGAAGCCCTGCATGCAATGACGCTGCTTTTTCGCCTTCTTCAGTCAAATGAATATGTGCTGTTCTTCTGTCATGATCTGACTTGACTTTATAGATAAATTTGTTCTTTTCAAGTCTTTCAATCATTACTGATATTGAAGCTTTCGCAATATCCATACGTTCTGCCAACTCTGTAAGTGATGGATTTCGCATGTACTTTATCAATTCAATACAGTATAATTGCCTTGATGTTAGTGCACTTAACTTAGATTCCACTTTCATCTTTTCTTCAAGCAACTCACTTGAATGTAGAATTGTATTTAATAATTGCTCTAAATTTCTTTGCATTTCTCAAAATTTATGCTGCAAATATAGGATTATAGTTAGACACACCTAACCTTATTGTGGTTTTTTTATCACGTTACTAATAATTAAGCAACTATAGCCAATTAAAAATAAATGAAGTTATAAGTGGAAACATATTGTAAGATATTATATAGAGGGTAATATATTCTATTTCAGCATAGTATGTTCGATTTAACAATAGATAGCATAGGACAGTAATTCAAATACGAAATAAGAATTCCACCACTTAGGAAAAGCTAACGAGTTATTGGTCATTGAGTAAAAGTCATTTTTAGAGACTATATTTTTACGAATGACTATTTCACCTTATGACTACTGATCAAAAGTTCACTGCAAATTAGTTGCTGATCAATAACAAGTTAACAAAATACTCAGCTCGAGCTCACGCTAAATAGGAAAATAGTCGCTTATACCCCCTTTGCAACTTCGTCCATATGTTAAGCTTGAAACCATGTCAGGTTTGTAACTTCAGGCCAAGCCAACTACATTATTTGCAATACATGATTTCATCGTAAGAAAGCTAACAAAGGATCAATTCATTTTTTCGGTGTGAACCAGATTGAAGAAAAAATGCAAAACAAAATGAAGCGACACAATACTTCGCACAGTCTAACTTTTTATTCACAGACTGGAAATAAAAGGTGTTCATGATTTGCGCTATGCTCCATTGCACGAGCCAAAAAAGTTAGTCCAAAGCCCGCCTGCTGCCACAAAACCTTTGTGCTCTTTTTTATGAAACCCAAATTCGACTGGGTGATCTATTCAAATTTATGGATAGCTTCCCAGTCCCTATGGTTTTATTTTGAATCGAACAATTTTTTATGAATGCCGATAGCACAGATTTTAAAAATGGTGCTCATTCACATTTACAAAATTAATAACTGATAAGTAAGCAATTACTGATTACTCTAATTATTCTAAGACCATATAAATAGGAAAATGGTCGCTTATGCCACCGTAATAGCTTCGTCCGTATGTTCGATTGGGTGCCATATCAGGTGTATTGCTTTTGTATTCCATAAAGGGTTGGTGAAAAATAAATCCATTGTTTAAATTCGATTTTAAACCTTTATTTTTATTGATAAGAGCTCCTGAAACTATCATGTTATCAATTACGTTCCAATCATTTCGATAACTGTACGACCCTACTCCATTTTCAAAATCGTCGTACATAAGATTAACAAGCTGCTCATCTATTGGTAATGCAGCATTAGAAGTTGCTAATAACACATCCGATAAACTCATGTCGTTAGGCTCGTCGTTCATATCGCCCATAATAATAATATTAGCCAGTTTGTTTTGAGCTTGAATTTCATCGACTTTTTTCCGTACCACTGAGGCAGCAAGTATTCGTTTCGGTTCTGAAATTTCTTTGCCTCCTCTGCGTGAAGGCCAATGATTTACAAAAAAATGAAATGTTTCTTTTTTGATTGTTCCTTTTACGTACAATACATCGCGTGTTAAAAAACCCAGATCATCGGGGTGAACTACAGGAAGAGATTTGTAAGTTTCAAAGGTGAAAATTGAAGGATTATATAACAAGGCGCAATCAATCCCTCTAAAATCGGGGCCATCTTCCCATATTACTTTGTAGTTAGCTTTTTTCAATACTGATTGAGCGACCAAATCGTTTAAAACTAAATCATTTTCTATTTCGCAAACCCCAACAATTGCAGGTAAGTTTACCGTATCGATGGCTGCAATAACTTTAGCCAAATCTGCCAGTTTCTTCTGGTAACGTTCGGTATTCCAATTTTTGGGTTCAATTGGCATGAATTCATTATCGAACTTTTCAGGAGCATCAAGGGTATCAAACAAATTTTCAACATTATAAAAAGCAACTGTATAGGGTGCCTGAAATTTAGTTTTTGACTGACATGCTGCTAAAAAAAGAACAAAAAATAGGATTGAAATATTGACTAATGTCCGCATTTTGATTAAGTTTTTATTTGAAACCTAAATTACGCCAATTTTAGAGAAGAATAAGAAGAAAAGCCTTAGGAAATAATACTACTTTTGGGAAAAATATTAACAATTCGAATATGATAAGCGTTGATCAACTAGAAGTACTCTTGCGTAGCATTCCTCAATATTTTCTTTTTGGTGGCCTTGGCTTGTACCTTTATGCCTGGATTGAAAAGAAACCGGAACGAGGAATATTTGCGGAAATTCTTTTTGTAATTATTGGAATTGCAGCAATATTAGTACTTCTCAGCGGAATGATTCCTTCTCCTTTAACCGAAGGATTGGTTAAAGCGCATGTTGAAATGGTAATTCGAATGTTAGGTTTATTATGCGTTACAGGAGTTTTGGCTGGAGTTAGTATTACTATTCGAATTCTAAGAAAGAAACATTGGAACCCGTTGATACTCGTAATTTTTATAATTGGAATTCTGATTTTCTTTAGTTCCACAAAACTTTCAAAAGTGAAATTTGAATTGAATGTTCCACCAACTACAGAGGTGACTGAATAAACTGAATTGGAGCGTAGCGTAAAACGGCGTAACCAAATAATGAATGAACTGAATTGTTAAAACCATTTAATTAATTAATTAAGTCTTTCAGTCTGTTAATCTTTCGGTTTATTAAAAAAAAGGCCACTCTAACGAGCAGCCCATCTATATATAAAGCAATTTTTGTTTATCCTTTTACATCCTTACAAGCACTGTAAATACCATCAAACAATTCTTTCACATCGCAAGCAGCAACCGCTGAATAAGCAACGCGAAGTACATTGTTCAAGTTAATTAATCCAATACTGTATTTTTCGATTAATGTTTGACGAACTTCTTCACCGTCAATCCCTTCAGCCAACTGCACACACATAAAATAGCCTGAATTGTATGGTATTGTTGTGAAAAATTCTTCATATTTTTTGTCTTCTAATACAACTTTCACGGCATCGTAACGCGCCTTCATAATAGCGTACTTTGCTGCTTTCTGTGTATCGTAATCTTTGTTATCGAAAGCTTGCATTAATAGCGATTGGGATAAGTTCGAAGCATTTGAAATATTACCACGAATAGCTCCTGCCGTTTTGGCTTCAAGAGCAGCGTACAATTCTTTATCGCCTCCTTTAATACCATAAGTAATAAAACCAACACGAAAACCCCAAACGTAATCTTCTTTTGTTGGGCCATCAACTTTTACAGCCAATACATTTTCAGACAAGTTACTTAAGGCTGCAAATAAACTCTCTTCAGCAATTCCTTCTTCATAAACTAATCCAAAATAAGCATCGTCTAAAATGGCAACAATTTTATTTCCTAATTCTGCAGAACGTTCAATAACGTCAACAATAGCACTAAATTCGTCAATAGTAGGCGTATATCCCGATGGATTGTTAGGAAAATTCAACATTACGATTTTTTTACCTATGTCACCCTCATTTAATGAAGATTCAAAAGCGTCAATATCAAATGCACCCTCTTTAAACAAATTGAATTTTGTAAGCTTAGTACCGTAAGCATGATTTAAAATTAGGTTATAATTACCCCAAAACATGCTTGGAACTAAAACCTCTTCAGCTTCACCCATAAACATATAGCCTACCATGCTAACACCATGTGTTAAAGCATTTGAGACAACGGGTAAACCAATTTCAATTCCATCTAATGAAGGATTCTTTTTATAAATCATACTTCTCCATTTGGCACGGATATCTGGTCGTCCAAAACTTGGAGCGTAAGGAAAAGCCAAAGCTGGATCAATTCCAATTTTAGAGGCAATTGCTTCTAAACGCATTGGTGTATTATCATCTTCGATAGCTGCACCAATTGTTGCATTAATTTTAGTACCCTTTGCATCGGCAGTTTGTCCTAATATACCTTTCTTAGGAAAGAAAATATTTTTCCCTTTTTCCGATAACATTTCAAAAACTGCTGGGTTTTTAGCCTGAATAATCTGATTTAATTCTTCTGCTTGTGGATTCATCTTAATAGTAATTTACATTTTTACGTTGAAATAGTATAAACTAAGCCTTGTTCGCATGTATACCAAAATGGGTAAATTTGCGTATTATTGTAAAACGCTTGTAAGATATTAAATAAATAAAAGATTTGTTGTTTTTGCTTACAACTTGATACATTTGTTGATGTATACTTTAACAAGTGATTTTTAAAAAATGATAATTTATGGATTGGCAAAAAATAATTGAAACTTCAATAGCATTACTTTTTCCGTTAATAATTGTATTTCTTTTTGTATACTATATGCTGAAATCGTTTTTCGATCAGTTTGAAAAACAGCGCAAACAGGAACTTCTGATTAAATTTTCAGAAGAAACCATTCCGCTTCGTCTACAAGCTTATGAACGAATAATTCTTTTTTTAGAACGTATTAAGCCCGAATCGATGGTAATGCGACTAGCCCAGCAAAATATGAACACAGTTGATCTGCAACGCTCACTACTTGAAAATATTCGTGAAGAATTTGAACACAATCTTTCACAACAAATCTATGTTTCTCAAGAAGCATGGGCTATGGTTAGTGCAGCACGCCAGAGCATTGTTAAACTTGTGAGCACAACTGCAATTGATTTAAACCCAGAACAAGAATACATGGAATACGCTACCGATTTACTTGAAGAATTTGCCTCTATAAGCGACGATCCACTTACACTTGCCATCCAATATCTTCAGAAAGAGGTTAAAGAAATACTTTAGTTATTTGATTTTCAGAAGGTATAATTTTTGAATTTCTTTAAGCATATCTAAATCATAGTTTTCGGAATAGATTCGTACAACCTCAACCACTTCTTGTTCCCTCATATAATATCCTAAAGCAGCATCGAACTTACTTCCAAACCAATTATTTCGTACTTTTTTTGTAACATCAGCAAATTCGTCAAAGCTTAACTCTTTGGGCAATCTCAAGTAATAATGATTAGCTTCTCGTACATCTTTAAATATCTCGTCTGCAATTTTATCTAAACAAAAAACTTTTTTTAAAGCAACATGTGTCGTTACATTTTCCCATTTACCACCAGAAGTTAGCATTGCAATACCATTCCGTTCAAATGCTTCTTGCACTTCTTTAATTTGAGCATAATCACTCATATGACGCAATCGGATTACATTATAAAACCTATCGTTAAACTTAATAAAAGCCTTTGCCGCGTCAATTTCAAAATCTAATTCTGCTCGCACTTTTTCAAATGCACGCACAACATCAAACACAGCAAAGGTTTTTAAAATGGCAATGTAAATGTATTGTGGACTGGTATCAACATGGGGAGAATCGAATTCGTTATAATACCCCCAAAAAGGTGCAGGAGATTCAAAAACTAACGATCCAAGCACTATGTTTTCCGATATAGTATTGAATTGTTCTAATTTCTCTAAAGTGCCAAAAACCTCACAGTGTGTATGTTCTGCCATAATTAATATTATTATAATGAATATAGATAAATAACAAAAAAAAGCCTTCAATGTTTTATTTTGTTTAACATGTGTTTTTAAAGAGTTTTTTGTACAAAAAACTCTTTATATTTGCAGCCCGAAGGAGAAAGGAGAGTTGCCGGAGTGGTCGAACGGGGCAGTCTCGAAAACTGTTGTACTTTCGAGTACCGGGGGTTCGAATCCCTCACTCTCCGCAAAACCAAAGCCATGCAAGTTATTGCATGGCTTTTTTTAGATACTGAAATTCAAGCTTGCTTGACAATTTCAGCACATAAAAAAAGATAAACGCCGAAGGAGTGGCTTTGGTTTTGATCACCTTACAAGGAGTCAACAGGGATCGGCGAAGCCAATTCCTCATACAATTGATACTTCTAAATTCTAATACTTGCAGTTACTGAAATTCAAGCTTGCTTGAAAATCTCATAAAATAAAAAAAGATAAACTCCGAAGGAGTCCAGAATAAGAAGATGACCGTCCCAAAAGCGTGTCATTAATAAGGGATCACTAGAACATTCGGGTTGATATTATCTTAATAATACTATTTAAAAAACTAGAAAAGGAATAGCAAATTGTTGCTATTATTAAAATGGCCACGAATACGAATTTTATCCCGATAATTATCCATAGCCGTTAACTTAGTAAGACATAAATGGGCTAAGTATCTCACAATGTGTAAGCTTCTTTAGTCTTTTTTCTACATTTAGATTACTCATAATTGGAATGACTGAAGAATAAAA
>JAQIBQ010000247.1 GCA_027859005.1 Prolixibacteraceae bacterium
TTCCTTTTTTGAAAGAGAAGTATCAAATTTGAAATCATCTCAAAAGATTTCAAATGAGGAAAGGTTTTTTCAATTTTTTGAAGAAAGCAAATCAATAACTAGAATTGATCAACCAAAAGAATCTTTTAAAATTAATTCAATTGTAACAGACGATTTAGGAATAACACATTTTAAATCAGTTCAATTGTATCGAGGTATTGAAATATACGGTACCGAGTCAAGTCTTCATTTTAATAATAAAAAAGAACGGTTTACAGGAAGAATAGCAACAATTAACAAAACAATTAATAACAAGCCCTCTTTGCCGCTCGAAGATGCAATAGAAAGAACCTTTAACGATTTGAAGAAAATAACCGTTTGTAAAGAACTAAAGCAAATTGAAAAACAATTTTTAAACTATAAAGCACCCTTATCAAAATTAGTTTTTTTCAAAGGAGATGAAACTAACTATAAGTTAGCCTATGAAATTGAAGTTCGTCCAAATTTTATTGAGGTTTGGAAATATTTTATAGATGCAAATAGCGGAAGAATACTGCGTAAGTTTAATGCAACAACTAGCGATGGTCCTGCAACAGCCCAGGCTTATGATTTAAATGATCAGTTGCGATCATTCAATACATTTCTTGAAAACAATGAGTATATATTGGCTGATTTGTCACAACCAATGTATGATGCGAATAAGGAAGAAGGAATGATCTTTACATTAGATGCGAACAATACCTCCACAAAGGATCTCGATTATTCCGTTATTAGTTCAACGAATAATGCATGGAATAACCCAAAAGCAATTTCAGCACATGCAAATACTACTGCAGCTTACGAATATTTTTACAACACATTTGGGCGAAATTCAATTAATGGCAATGGTGGTAATATTATCTCTTTTATTAATGTTGCTAACGATGATGGAGCCTCAATGGCAAATGCTTTTTGGAATGGGGAGGCTGCTTATTACGGTAATGGTGGCGGAATTGTTAATGCTCTTTCTGGAGGTCTCGATATTGTCGCTCATGAATTGGGGCATGGTGTTGTAGGTACAACAGCTAATTTGGAATACTTCGCTCAGTCGGGAGCCATTAATGAAACTTATGCCGATATTTTTGGCTGTATGGTCGATCGTAATGATTGGTTAGTAGGTGAAGATGTGACCAATGGGATGTATTTTCCGTCTGGTGCGACTCGTAATATGGCCGACCCTAATAACCAAGGGGCGGAAGGTGATTATTGGTGGCAACCGAACCATTTGTCAGATATGGTGCTGGGTGAAGAAGATAACGCAGGTGTACACTCCAATAGTGGAATAGGAAATTATGCCTACTACAATTATGCAAGAGCTGTATCAAAAGACAAAGCTGAACAGGTATTTTATAGGGCACTGACAAATTACCTGACTAAAAGTTCACAGTTTATCGATTTAAGAATTGCAGTTATTCAATCTGCTATTGATAAATACGGAGACAATTCAACGGAAGTTAACGAGGCTAGAAAGTCGTTCGATATAGTAGGTATTTATGGTGAAGATCCAGTGGTGGAAATTGAGGAGTATGAAGTAAATAATGGTGAAGATTTCCTATTGAGTTATAACACCGACTTAACATATAGCAGTACGCTCTATCGAACGAATGTAAATGGCGAAGATTTCATACCCTATACTACTACTGGAATGATAAGTAAACCAAGTGTGGTTGATGATGGATCTTTTGCAATATTTGTTGATGAGGATCATTATATGAAGTACATTACTCTTGATCCTGATTATTCAGAAGAAGATATTTTACTTGATTTGCCCTATTGGGATAATGTAGCCGTTTCGAAAGATGGAAATCGTGTTGCAGCTATTTCAACCGATATTGATACTTCTATCTATATTCTCGATCTAGTTAATGGTGATGTGGTGCAATTTGTATTGTACAATCCAACAACCAGTCATGAGAATACGAATGCAGGTGGTGTGCTTTATGCCGATGCAATTGAATTTGATATAAGTGGTGAATACCTGATTTACGATGCGTATAACGAAATGAATTCAACAACATCTGAAGATATATCATACTGGGATATTGGGATAATACATGTCTGGGATAATCAAAAAAACGATTTTGGTACCGGACATATTGAAAAATTATTCAATACTTTACCTGAGGGTGCGAGTGTTGGAAATCCAGTTTTTTCTAAGAACTCACCCAATATTGTAGCTTTCGACTATTTCGATTCAGAAGATGTTGCTGTAATAGGAGCCGATATCCAATCTGGTGACATAGATGTTGTGTATGAAAATAGTATTCTAGGATATCCTTCATTTTCTAAAAATGATGATAAAATTGCTTTTTCAGCAGAATCTACAACCGATACTGAAGTAGTTGCTGCTGTTAATTTAGCCGATAATAAAATCTCAGCAGTAGGCGACAATGCTTATGTGCTAGTAAGTGATGCAAAATGGCCTGTTTTTTATTCAACTGGTGTTCGGGAATTGGGACTTGATCCAATTGCAAATTTCACTGCTGATTATTTGAAAGGAAAAGCTCCTTTCGAGGTGCAGTTTGTTGATTTATCTAAAAATTCACCAACTAGCTGGTATTGGGAATTCGTAGGAGGAAATCCATCAGAATCGTTGGAACAAAATCCTGTGGTTAGCTTTAATTCGATTGGAAAATATGAAGTGACATTAACGGTATCAAATAATTTTGGAAACAATACCATAATTAAATCAAATTATATTGAAGTCGATAATTTTACATCAATAGATTTATCTAATTTAGGCGAAGTCTCTATTTTCCCAAATCCAGCGACGGATTTGCTATCGATTAACTCCCCTGATTTAATTGAAAGCTATTCTTTATTGAATATGAATGGAAAGAAAGTCAGATATGCTTTGTTAAATCAAAAGCAATTTCAATTAAAATTATCAGGATTATCTAAAGG
>JAQIBQ010000356.1 GCA_027859005.1 Prolixibacteraceae bacterium
TTAAAAATCCTGGAAACTTTGATATAACTGATGATTTTTATATCAATTTCTATTTGAATTATGAACAAGATGACGAGATCATGATTGAATCATACCATTACGATGAAATTGTTGAAGCAAACGATAATGTGCGTTATTCGAGTCAAGTTGATTTGAACAGTGACATAGCTAAAGGAGACTATTATTTTTATGTAGTTGTTGACAGCAAGGACGAGATAGAAGAAAGCAGTGAAAATAACAATGTCGATTACGACCAAAATGTTATTTCACTAAAAACAGCGATTAATGAATATGTTGAAAGTAAAATACAGGTATACCCCAATCCAACAAAAGGAGTAGTAAATGTATTGGGTGATCATATCAATAGTATTGAAATTGTGAATAATAAAGGACAAGTTATAAGCCGATTTGAGATCAATACGACCATTCCTCAGATTAATATGTCGAATTTCTTATCCGGCATATATTATTTGAAAGTTAATACATTGAATGAACAGCTCGTCAAAAAAATAATAAAAGAGTAATTCTTTTTTATAGGCTGGGATAGGCACAAATAGGGAAATTAATACTGTTTTATTTGTGCCTATCTTTTTGATTGTTTTTTCAGTTAATCTTTTTTACCTTAGAATTGTTTCTTCTAAAAAGATAGCGATGGAGGAGTTCAATTCAGATAGAAATCTACAAAAGATAATAAAGGAATTTAAGCGAACTGACGAATTTTATAGTTCATTTCGACATCAGTTTATAATTTCTCTTTTTTTGATTGTGAAAAAGCATTACAAACATTTGCAATTGAATGAAGAAATGAATAACAATTTGCGATTGTACGCCGATGAGATTTTAAGTTGTGTTGAATCGGTTACCTATAAAGATAGTAGTTATCCCGCGTTTCGCTTAGAAGAAGAACTTCAAATGATGACTCGTATAGTTGTTAAAGTTCCCAATGAAAATCAAAATCCAGATTTTATTGAGCAAGTTCATCTTAAAGCAAAAGAGATGATGGTGCTACATTATCCCGATATTGTTGAGCTATCTGCGAACGGTTTCAGGTTGCTTGAGAAATATTCACGAATGTATAATTGGGAGTTTGTTACTGGATTTTATACAAAAATGATCTGAAATCTGTATTGCACAAGTCTTTGTTTTAATCTGAATGAAGATGACTGTTAATGTTCTGTTTATATGAGTGCAAAAATAAAATGGGTAAATCTCAAAATTTGAAACTTACCCAATAATATTTTTTATTTTCTGCTTAATATCCACATTTCTTTTTCATTAGAATTCTTACCCTTAGTTTAAGCCATCCAATACGATTTTTAATTTGTGTTAATATATTGAATACTAGAACGTAATGAAGGGATTGGGTTGGTGATAAAACACAAGCGTATTCAATAAGATATTGCTTCGTTATATGGTGTTGTACCGTGCCAATGCTTGCATTTAAAAAACAAATTTTCTTGCAATTAATGCTCCAGCTATTAATATGAAAATCATAATAGTATACCTGTAATTGATTGGTACTGTGGAGGAAGTTGCATTTACCGCAGCTAAAAATGCAAAGTGTGGTGCAATGAATGTCGGATTTGCCGTATTTAAATCTAAGGTGTAAATACCACCTTCATTTATGTCTGAAAGGTATAGCTTGTTTTTTAAGAGGTCAAAATCTAACCCACAAATTGTCCAAGTATTTAATCCTGTGTCACCAATTAAGTTTCTTGTTCCGGTATTAGGATCAATGCTATACAATTTCCCTGTTTGGCCAGACTCTGCATCCAATCCATAGAAAATACCATTTTGGTCGATGGCTAACCCTACATAAAAACCGGGGAAAGTTGATGTTGAAATTCTTGTACACAACCCATTGCTTAGGTCAATGGTAAAAACTGCGGAAGCAGAAACATCATTAGGACTTATTGAAAATATACCGTACATAATTCCATTGTAATAGCTCATTCCAACAGCAGTCCCAAATGGTGCAATGTCTGATCCATTTAATGTTCCAATAACATTAATTTGACCTGTAGTAATATCGATAGAATATAAATGAGAATTAGATTCAAAACCATCAATGTAGAATAGCATGCCTGAATTGTCAAAATCACCAGTATAAAAATCATTTCCTGGTATATCAGTAACAAGAGAAATCGATGAAGGTGAACTTAGATTCATTGTGTAAATCTTATCGTTATCTCCCAAATACAGAAGGTCGTTATTTAAAGGTACATTGCTCAGCGATAAATCTTTGTGAACGGAGTTATTAAAACTAACATTAGGAGGGAATGTTTGCCCTTTACTTAATGTTGTAATCGAAGAAAAGAATAAAATAAGGGCGATAGTAATTAAATTTCTCATGGATATTGATTTTTTAGGTTTATTGATTTAAATATACATAAAAAATCTATAACTCATATTATTTGCAATTTGTTTATCTTGAGATGAATCAGGGCACTAACAAACACGATACAACAACACAATTAGAAAGTGTTTTCGTCTAAAATTGATTGATCATAACTTTAGATGATCTGAGATGCTTGCGTGAATGTGAAGAGCCTTGTGACGGGATACTGTCACAAGGCTCTATAAGTCTCGAAAGTTTTCAGGGTAGGGGTGAAATTCCCCTTACCTACTCGTTTATCTTTAATTGTTTCTTAAACTATCAATTTGTATCCTTTCCCATGTACATTAATTATTTCAACGCTCTCATCTGCTTTTAAGTGCTTACGAAGCTTGGTAATGTAAACATCCATACTTCGTGCATTAAAATAATTATCGTCAACCCAAATGGCTTTAAGGGCATAATTACGCTCTAATACCTTATTTGCATTACTTGCCAATAAACGTAGCAATTCAGATTCCTTTGTAGTTAATTTAACTTCAATATCGTCGTGCGAAAGAATTTGTTTCCGTGTGTCGAAGTTGAACATCCCAATTTGGAAAATAGTTTGATCGGTATTTTGAGAATCACTTGAAATGCGTCGCAAAATTGCTTCGATACGGAAAATTAATTCTTCCATACTGAAAGGTTTTGTCATGTAATCGTCGGCACCTATTTTAAAGCCTTCAATTACATCTTCCTTCAAGTTTTTAGCTGTTAAAAATATTACAGGAATATCGGCATTCACCATTCTTATATCTTTTGCCAACGAGAAGCCATCTTTTTTAGGCATCATTACGTCCAATAAACAGAGGTTGTAATGGTTGCGCATAAAACCATGATAGGCCATCTCCCCGTCTGGATAAAGATCGGTGTCGTATCCTTTAGCAATTAAATATTCTTTTAAGAGTAGCCCTAAGTTTTCATCGTCTTCTGCAAGCAGACTTTTGGTTTTAGTATCCATTTTTTATTCTTTTATCGGAAAATTGATCATAAATTTTGTGCCTTTATTAACACCACTTTCAACGTTTATTGTAGCGTTATGTGCTTCTATAATTTTACTAACATAATGCAATCCAAGTCCAAATCCTTTCACATTATGAACATTGCCTGTAGGTACTCTAAAGAAGCGTTCAAAAATTTGTTTTTGGTGCTCTTTTGCAATCCCAATTCCACTATCCTTAATAGAAATAACGATTCTATCTTTCTTGTTTTCGGTGCTTACTTGAATGATTGGACTTTCATTGCTGTACTTAACCGCATTGTCGAGCAAGTTAAACAAAACATTTGTGATATGCACTTGGTCTCCATATATTGTGTGTCGAGTGGCTTTTTTGTCAAGTGTTATTTCTCCTTTAGCCGACTGTACTCTTATCTCAAAGTTTTGAATTACACTGGTAATTACCTCATGTGAATCAAAGGTTTTGAATTTCATTTTCAACCTTCCTTCATTAAAAACAGCCATTTGCAATACTTTTTCAACTTGCATACTTAAGCGTTTACTTTCATCGTAAATCACATTTGAAACTCTTTCGATGGTTGACTGTGCTGAATTTACTGAATTGTCGCGTAACATTTGTGAAGCTAATGAAATAGTTGAAATTGGCGTTTTCAATTCGTGAGTCATGTTGTTAATGAAATCGTTCTTCACAATTGATAGTTTTTTTTGCCGAAGTATAATTACAATGGTGTAGGTGAATATACCAATTATTAGTAATACTAAAACCATGGTAGGAAGAACCATTGCACTTGTTCCCATTAAAAAGTTTTTTTGTCCTCGAGGAAAGTATACTTTTAAATAATTTGGTTTTTGAGAACCTAGGTCGTTAGAAAATAGTGGCGTTTGGTGTTCATTTTTCCGATTGTTTTTATAATTGTTAGAGCTCACTATTACTTTTTCTTCACCTTGGTTATACGATTTGATTCCGTACTCAAAATCAAGATTGATACCATTAGTCCGTAATTCGTGTACAAGAACTGCTTCAAGAAATTCTTTATTTATTCTTTTTTCAATTGGTCGGCTAGCCATTGCCAATTGATATTGAAGGTTACGTGTAAATGCATTTCTGTCTTGAAAGCTTTGGAAGAAACGCTTCTGCTCCCAATCGCTTAATTCATCTAGTATTTGAAAAGCAATAGGATTTTGTAGGGGTGTTTGTAATACGGTATCAGATTCTTCATAGGAAGTTTCTGCACTGTAAGTACCATCATCATTTTGCTTCATGTTAATGGAAAAATTGATGTGTTTTTGATTTACAACACCAGCCGCTGGGTTTATTCCTGATTGAAAACCATATTGTTGTTGTGCTAATCTTTCAGACAGAAGAATTTGTTTTGTTTCTTCTTGTTCAAGTCTGGTTGCCACTTGCATTAAGCAGCGTTTCACAACTTGTCCGAATTGTTGTTCTTTAATTTCTGCTGCATTGTTTATTATGTTCATCTGAACAATAATTAGCAACGAAAGAACAACTGTCATTCCAACAATTAAAACGGATATCATTCTTTTCCCCATAAAGGCAAATATATAAGAAAGGGACTACTACTCTTTTATCGTTAACATTATTTAACCGCATTGCAGTTATTTTAACCCGTATTATGAATTTTGAAAAGGGAAACTGAATTTTTAAGTATGTAATTCATTTTAAAATGTGATTTCGAAGAATAACGTTAGTTAACGTCAATTCGATATAAAAACAGATTGTACCAAATTGGCATCCAGATACAAATTAGAATTTTCTATATAACGTGAGTTTCTACCTAAGTATTTCTCATAGGTTTTTATGGATATGCCTACGAGTTATTGGTTAATGGGGAGAATCATATTTTGAACCAATATCTTCATTTTCACGAATGACTATTTGACTCAAAGACTTGTTTTTATCAGGTTATTATTATTTGCTTGATAGGGGGGAATTAAAGTGTTTGTATAGAGAAGACGTTAGATCGTATTTCTATTCTTGTGTGGTATTGAAGTAGTCGATATTTTTTAATGCTTCTTCTGCTGCATTTTGTTGCGATTCTTTTTTTGAAACACCAGAACCACGACCTTTTTCATCATTCTCAACTTTAATAATGGTAAGAAAGTTACTTAGTTTGTTTTTTGGGGTTTCGTCTTCGGATGTTTCGAAATTAATTTCTTGTTTAAATTTCTGTCCCCATTCAATTAATTGACTTTTATAATTTGAATCTTGTTCTTCAACAAGATTTAAATCAACGTGTTCGTTAATAATTCGTTTTATAATAACGTAGCGTGTTTTCTCAAATCCTTTGTCGAGGTAAATTGCACCAATTAAAGCTTCTAATGCATCACCATCTATACTGGTTGAAACGGTATTTCTAAATCGACGTGATTTTACAAAACGTTCTAAGCCTGTTTCTTTCATTAGGTCAGAAAGAAATGCTCTATTTACTAATTTCGAGCGCATTTGAGTAAGGAAGCCTTCACCACGTTGCGGGAATCTTTTGTAGACGAATTCTGCAACTACGGCTCCAAGAATTGCATCACCTAAATATTCAAGCCGTTCATTGTTGATATAATTTCCCATTGAATCGGTAATTGAAGCCGATTTATGAATAAAGGCAATGTCATATAACCGAGTATTCCCAGGATAAAAACCTAGCACATCTTTTAGAAACAAATAAAACTCTTTTCGTTTATTTGAAAAGAGTTTTATTCTATGATAAAAAGAAGTTATCATTTGTATTTCTTGAAAATTATCGAAGCATTATGACCGCCGAAACCAAAAGTGTTACTTAAAGCATAATTTACTTCTCGTTTTTTTGATTTATTAAAGGTGAAATCCATTTTAGGATCTAATTCCGGGTCAATTTCAAACTGATTGATTGTAGGTGGAATTAAATCGTTTTGGAGGGCCAATATTGCGGCAATACCTTCAGCTGCACCAGCAGCACCAAGTAAATGTCCTGTCATCGATTTTGTTGAACTAATGCTCACTTTTTGAGCATGATCTCCAAATGATTTTTTGATAGCAGAAGGTTCAGCTAAGTCGCCTAAACCGGTTGAAGTACCATGTACATTAATGTAATCTACTTGTTCAGGTTTAATGTTTGCATCTTCGCAAGCTAATTTCATTACCAAAGCTGCACCACCGCCGTTAGGGTCGGGAGCAGTCATATGATATGCATCGGCTGTTAAAGCGCCACCAACTAGTTCGGCATAAATTTTTGCACCTCTTGCTTTTGCGTGTTCATACTCTTCTAAAATAAGAGCAGCTCCGCCTTCACCCATAACAAATCCATCGCGGTCTTTATCGAAAGGACGTGAGGCCGTTTTAGGATCGTCGTTACGTGTTGAAAGGGCACGCATTGAATTGAAACCTGCAACTCCTGCTAAGGTAATTGCAGCCTCTGAACCACCTGAAACAATTACATCTGCTTTCCCCATTCGAATGTAGAATAGGGCATCTATAATGGCATTTGCCGACGATGCGCAAGCTGTTACTGTGGTTAAGTTTGGTCCTCTGAACCCATACTCGATTGAAATACATCCACTAGCAATGTTCGCAATCATTTTAGGGATAAAAAATGGTGTTGTACGTGGGTTTTCATCTTTGATTGACCTCACTTCATCTTGAAATGTTTGCAGTCCGCCAATTCCGGCTCCCCAAATTACACCAACTCTATCTTTATTGATTGTTTCTAAATCGAGTTTAGAATCACTAACTGCTTGTCTGGCTGAAACCATTGCAAATTGAGCAAATGGATCATATTTACGGGCTTCCTTACGATCGAAATGATCTAATGGATTCCAGTTTTTTACCTCGCAAGCAAATTGTGTTTTGCTGTTGGATGCATCAAAGCGAGTAATAGGCGCAGCACCACTAACTCCATTTTTCAGATTTTCCCAATATTCTTCAATACTGTTTCCAATGGGGTTAATAGTACCCAGACCTGTTACAACTACTCTTTTGAGTTCCATAAAAAAAGTAAATGGTTATTACTTGTTGTTTTCTTCAATATAAGAAATTGCTTCACCTACTGAACCAATTTTTTCAGCTTGATCATCAGGGATAGCCATATCAAATTCTTTTTCGAATTCCATGATTAACTCAACTGTATCAAGAGAGTCAGCACCTAAATCGTTTGTGAAGCTTGCTTCTGTTGTCACTTCACTCTCATCAACTCCTAATTTATCAACGATGATAGCTGTAACTTTTGCTGAAATGTCAGACATAATCCTAAATTTAATGTTATAATTATACTTATTTTAAAAACGCTGCAAAGTAAACAAGAAACGTTTTACTTATGCAAATTTTTTAGGCGAATGCCCTTCAAAAATCATCTATTCAATTATTTTTACAAAATATTTAATTATTGACAAATAGGTGTTAAACTCTTATAAATGAAAAAAATAGCCATATTTGCTTCGGGCTCAGGATCAAATGCTGAAAACATAGCCCACTATTTTGAAAAGAACGAAAATTTGAACATAGAGTGTATATATTCGAATAAAGCCGATGCTTTTGTACTTGAGCGTGCAAAAAGGTATTCAATTCCCACTCTTGTTTTTAATCGAGATGATTTTTATAAAAGCACGAATGTATTAGAAAGCTTAAAGGGTTATGATGTTGATATAGTTGTTCTTGCCGGTTTTTTATGGTTGATTCCTGAAAACCTTATACGTAACTTTACTATAATTAATATACACCCCGCATTACTACCTTCATACGGTGGAAAGGGAATGTACGGTAACAAGGTACACGAAGCTGTTGTTGCAAATAAGGAAACAGAATCAGGAATTACTATTCATTTTGTGAATGAAAAATACGACGAAGGGCAAACTATATTTCAGGCAATATGCGAAATTTTACCTAGTGATACTGCAGACGATGTAGCATCTAAAGTACATGCCTTAGAATACGAACATTTCCCAAGAGTTATTGATCGTTTATTGTTCGGAAGTTAATTCTTGATTTGTTGTAAATTGAATTGCATCAATTTTTTGTTTCAATGAATCACGAAGAATTGAGAATGAAAATAAATTGCTTTCATTGATTGGTTCTACAGGTGGTGCTTTTACCTTTAATGGATCTATTGCTGCACCGTTTTTATAAATTCGAAAATCGAGATGGGGACCAGTGGCAAGTCCTGATTTCCCAACGTATCCAATCAGTTGTCCTTGTTTTATTCTTACACCAGTTGCAATACCATTAGCATATCCATTTAAGTGCATGTATTGCGATGTGTATACTGAATTGTGTTTAATGTTTATGTAGTTTCCTCCACCTCTTTTTTGGTAAGCCTTTTTTACTACAGTTCCATCACCAATGGAATAAACTGGGGTTCCTAAAGGTGCCGCATAATCAATACCATGGTGAGGGCGTCTAATTTTCAATACAGGATGCATTCGACTGTTCGAAAATCTTGAGCTTATTCGTGAAAATCGCAAAGGTGCTTTTAAGAAAGCTTTTCGTAAACTTAACCCTTCATCGTCGAAGTATCCGTATTGATTCTCATTCTTATAAAAGTAAGCATTAATGGTATCGTTCATGTGAACAAACATCGCAGCATGTATGTGTCCAACTCCAATGAATTTACCTTCAACAAAAAGTTCATCGTAAATAACTTTAAATTCATCTCCTCTCTGAATTCCAAAGAAGTCGATTGTCCATGCGAATATATCTGATAAATCAAGGGCTAATGCCGGACTACTCCCATTTTTGACGAATGAATTCCATAGAGATGTTTCAATTATGCCTCCTGTAGCGTTTAGTAATGTGTCGACTTTCTTTTGTCCTCGGTCTATAGTTAAGCTATCTAAATCATATAGGATATAGCTAATGGCAGATTCTTCATATAAAAGAATATCTGGCTTTTTATGAAGAGTGTCTCTACTAATAATGTAGTAGGGGTTACCTGATTTAATTTTTCGTACATCAAAAACACCCTTGGAGTTTCGAGCTATTTGGTCTATTGAGGAAGCACTTACACCATAGGGAGAAAGAATATCGGAAAGGCTTTGATTTCTTCTCACACTGAATGTGTCAATTGAAATAGAGTCGAATGGCATCCCCCAAACTAATCGAACTGGTTTTACTTCTTCTATAATGGTTCTACTGTAATAAGAAGGAAGTTCAATTTTTGCTTTAAACTTAAATCCAATAATGAAAAGGAGAGATACTATGATAAGAATTAATTCAGCTCTATATTTTTTCACAATGTTTATTTTCTGTTTCAAATAAATAAAGGCACAAAAATGATACAGAAACTTTCAATATCAAAATGAATTAAGGGGAAATATATTGAAAAAGGTTTATTGGGTTGATCGCTAGTGTTTTTATGCCAGTTGCATTTCAAAATGATTGTTTAAAATTAAAGGTATTTTAAATTTAATCAAGGCAAGTAATCAAGGCAAGTAATCAAGGCATAGCTGAGCTAAGTCGATATTTTTTAACGAAGAATAAACTCATCAATTATATTATAATTGATCATTTTGATGTGTAATTGTATTATGCTTTAAGTTGGTCAAAACCTTCGCCATAAACACCCATTACACTTCCCATTGTAATAAATGCAGATTGATCAATTTCTTTTATAGTTTTAAAAATAGCACTTGATTCTCGTTTGCGTACGACTGTCATTATAATCTTAACTGGTTTCCCAGTATATCCTCCTGTAGCATCCATAATGGTAACACCGTGATTATTTTCAAGAATTATTTATACACCAATTTCTTCCAAATTAAAAGAAAAAATTGAAAATA
>JAQIBQ010000361.1 GCA_027859005.1 Prolixibacteraceae bacterium
ACTATAAAGGCTAACATTCCACCTAGCCATGACAATACAACTCTATTTAGCAAATTAATCTTCTGAAAAATAGCCACAGAAATTAATCCAGCCAAAGTTGAAAAAAAAGTAGCAATGAGAAGTGGAATAAATATATCGGTTGGATTAACAGCACCTAATTGTGCTCGGTAAACCATTATTGACACGGGAATAATTGTGAGTCCTGAGGTATTCAAAACCATGAACATAATTTGAGCATTCGATGCGGTATCTTTCTTCGGATTACTCACATGCATTTCTTTCATTGCTTGCAGTCCCATTGGAGTTGCAGCATTATCAAGATTTAGCATATTCGCAGCAATATTCAAAGTAATAGAACCGTAAGCAGGATGATTCTTCCCCAGTTCGGGAAATATTTTTTCAAAGAATGGACCAATAATGCGAGATAGAACTTTTACAACCCCACCTTTTTCGCCAATCCTCATAATTCCCATCCACAAAGTTAAAACTCCCGTCAAACCTAACGATATCTCAAAACCAGTTTTGGCCATATCAAAAGTTGACATTACAATGTTTGAAAAAACCTCATAATCTTGAAAAATCACAAGTTTAATAAGTGCGACAACAAATGCAATTAGAAAGAAAAAAACCCAAATATAATTTAGAGCCATACGTTACACTTAAATAACCAAGTCTGGTTTGGAATTAATATATTTACCAAAACTAATAAAATTTAAAAGTTGAAGCCCCTGAAAGCACTTTTAAGTTTAACATCGGTTAATATTATTTAAGCAAAAATAAACTTTAATGAATGCATCTAATGCCTAACTTTACTTTCATGAAAAAAATATTTATAATTTCACTTGTTATTGTATTTGCATTTCTTTTCTCAAACAATATAATTGCTCAAGATAAGTTCCACGTTGGTATCTCAATGGGCCAGTCAACTCCAATAAGTGATTTCAAAAGCACTGAGGACATTTATCAAAAATCTGGCTATTCCGAAACAGGTTTTGTACTAATTTTCGATGGCGATTATTACTTACACAATAGATTTGCAGTATCGGCACGTTTTAATTTTGGATTAACATCCATGAATGAGAGTGAAGTATCGAACTGGCTCGACAGTGAAATGTTTGATTATTTAAATGAAAATACCGATAACAATTTATACAGTATTGATTATTGGCAATGGTCTTCACCAATGCTAGGAATTAAATACAACTATCCTATTTTCATAAACAAACTATATATTGAAACAGCTGCTTTTTCTGGAATTAGTATTGTCCCCATTCCAAATCAGAACCTTAAAATAATAGACGATATAAATAAACAAGCAATTTATTCTGAAAACATAAGTACAAATAGTATATCGATACCAATTATGGTAGACGCAGCTTTTAGATACAAACTAAATGAAGAGCTACAAATAAAAATTACAGCAAGCTATTTTCAAACAAATGTAAAATACGATCACTTTAATTACATTGTAAATGAAAACTCAAATAAAATAGATGAAGAGTTAAAGAAAACTCCGGTTGAGCTTCCAATTCAGACGTTAAATTTCAGCATTGGACTTATATACAAACTATAACTTAGAACTTTATAAATTTTAATTCAAGCAATTGATTATCCATGCGTATTAAATAAAGACCTGGCATCAAATTATGAGTATCCCATTCTATTTGACTTGTCTGAAATATTGAAATTTGGTGAACAAGCTTAGCGTTTAAATCATAAACCTTAAGATTCCCTGTATAACTAGTATTGAATTTAAGTTGAAGTATATCTTCTACCGGATTGGGGAAAATATAACTACCTTCATTTATAGACACTTGACTCCCAAAACCTGTATTGTCCTCAATTTCCAGTTTCTGAATCGAGAAATTAGCAAAACCAGCTGTTTCTTCATCGTCACTCAAATATGATTTAGAGTTTAAACTACGGTAGATCCCCCACTTAGGTCGCACAAAAGTACCTCCTGTTCGCCATAGGTCGATCCCTTCTTTTTCAACAGCAAGCAATTGGTTGCCCCATAAATCGCTGATGGTAATTTTCAGGTAACCATCGTCCTCAAACCTAGCGACAGCTTCAATTTCCATCCATTCACCTGTATTGGCTACCTCCCAATCGGTATGTATCAATTGTTTATCGGAAGTCCCATTCCCAGAATTATAAATGATTTCAAATTCGGGACGGTCGCTATTTATACTGCCTGAAATGGTAACGATGGGTTGTGAAGAATCGTTTCCGCCCACTGCCTTAAATTGAAAAAAATGACTGAAGTTTTTTGATATGGAAAAACCTTCCTGCAATTTAAAATACCAATGAAAACGAAGGGTTTCGCCCTTAAAACCTATTACTGTATTAGCCGAGTTGGCATAGGTTTTTATTTCATTTCGTTGGCGATCGGTTTTGCCGGTATCGCGATCCCCGTCGTCGTTCTTGTGAATTTTAAATACAAAATGATTCCCCACTTCATTATCCGAGCTTTCAATAATATGCTCCACCCCAGGATGATTGACAGCATATAAATCGGGTGCTTCGATACAGCCTATACCAAATTTACTTTCGATCAACCCATAGGTATCGATTCCTTCCGGTCCGTCGGAAAAAAGATTAACTTCAGAAACGACAACAAGTGAATCTTGTGCATGAAGCACTGTTCCCGAGAATAATAGTAGCAGTGGAATAATAAAGAATAAATTTTTCATTCAATTTGATAGTTATTCAATAAGGTCTGATGGTTTAATAATATCGACTTGAATGGCCTGCAAATAATCGATAATCATCTCATACTGATTCATGCGAAAATCGTTCCAACTAGAAGGATGTCCCTGAATGGCGACTACATTTGAAATAGAATAGAAATAATAATTGTTGAAGAAGTGGTAAAAATTGGGTCGATGTACAGAATATTCAATGTTCAACATGGGTACTCGGTTAACCATTATCTTGTCGCTACGAACCTTTAATGGCGGATACAACCATACTTTCAACTCAGGAAAACGAGCCAATGCATCAGCCGTATTCTCGTCGCACCAGTTATAGGGCGATCCAAAACTTGTCAATTCAAAGTTCAACTTTTCACGAGCCAATTTCTGGGTTTGCTGTAAAAATTCATATTGTTCATCAACTGAACTATTGTAAAACTCAGATTTACTTTCGCCTTCAACCTCCCAACGTTTGTGCAACTGTCCATGATTCCAAAATTCGAAAAGACCACTTTCATGATTCTGCTTTATCCAGGCAAAAAATTCAGGGTTCCCTTTTTCTAATGAACTACCTATAATACCAGCAGCTACAGGTACTTGTTTATCAGCAGAAATATCCGCAAATTTTTGCCACCGGTCGGATACAAAACCAGCCTTATTGCATTTAAGGTCATCGGCTTTTATAATGATTTTTGCTTTAGATTCTTTCCAGTTTCCCAATATTTTCATACGACGTAAATTCGCTTCCAGAAAATAATAATCGGCATAGATAATGGGAACATCCACTTCTGAATTAGAGGGCTTGCTACCTACACTGTGTTTCAATAAAAACAAATTGTTCTTACCTAATTCAGCTCTATAATTTGGAGACGATAGTGAACTCAAAATTTTGTCAGCAAAATCTAAATAACTTTGCTTTGTTTCAGTATCGACGTACCATGCTAATTCATATAGAGCAGAACTGATAACTGCTGCAGCTGAAGCATCGCGAGGTTCATTAGGAATGCCAGGAGCATCGAAATCCCAATAGGGAACTCCGTCTACAGGCAAACGAGGATGATCGATAATAAAGGAGGCAATGTGATTGGCCAAGTCCAGAAAACGTGTATCGCCCGTTTCGCGGTATACCATGGTATAACCATAAAGCGCCCAAGCCTGACCACGGGCCCATGCGCTTTCATGAGAGTAACCCTGGTGCGTATTTTTCTTTACCGGCATTCCTGTAATGGTGTCGTAAGAAACCACATGATAACAGCTGTAATCTTCCCGAAAGTGATTTTCCATTGTCTTTTCAGCATGAGCAACTGCTATTTTGTAGAAACTGGAATCGCGCGTTTCACGACTGGCCCAAAACAACAATTCCAAATTCATCATGTTATCGATAATTACTGGAAAATCCCATTTATCAGAATTGTGATCCCATGAACGAATGCAGCCAACTTTAGGATTAAACCGTGAACTTAAGGTTTTAGAACCTTGCAATAATATGGCTTTATAATTTTCATCTCCTGTCAATCGATAGCCATTTCCAAAACTGCAAAACAACTTGAATCCCATGTCGTGTGTTTTACCGTTGAATTGTTCTTTCTCGATATTCATTGAATAATGATCAGCGGCTTCCTTCCATTTTTCATCACGAGTTATTTCGTACAAGTACCACAAATTACCCGGATAAAAACCACTGGTCCAATCGGAAGAGCGCACCAATTTCAGTTTACCATTCTCACTAGTTCTTGGATTCATTGCGGCATTATTCAACTCTTCCAACGATAGTGAAAGTTGTTTTTGAGTAAATTCTACATTCGATTCGATCTGAGCACTTATATCACTTTCGTTCTTCTTTCCGCAAGAAACCAAAAGTAAAACGGTAAGCAGATAAAGTAAATTTTTTATAATTTCATTCATTGTCAATCGTATTACAACAGATCACTATTCTTTCCAATTCATCCACAACAAGGGATAACGCATCACCAAATTTCGTTGCACTTCAACCGCTTCAGGATCGTGCTCCAACTTCTTCCACAAATCAATGTAATTAGACTCACCATATGCCATACCAGTTAATACCAGCGATGGTTGACTCACTGGCCAATTGTCCCAGTAGAGCACATCATGCTCAAAGGGCCAAGTAGATTTATCTTTCAAATAAGGATAAATAAATTCAATACCTTTGCGAAGACTTTTTCCGTCTGGCGTTTCAAAATTCCATATTTGAGTGTCTCCCGATGTATATAAAACCTGAGCCAATAAGCTCATCGCATCGAGGTTGAATAAGGAATAACCGTAAGGTTTTGTACGCTTCATTTCCAAAGGAAAGCTGCCATCATCCGCCATTTGAGTCGGCAACAAAACATCCTGAAACCGATTGGTACAATACGCAAGAACCGAATCGTTATCGCATAATTGTGCATAAGCTGCAGCCTGCATTGCCCAACAGGTTCCATGATTATTTGGATGAACCATTTCGGATTTTCCGTATTCATGGGTCATCATCCAACGAAGTAATTCTGCAAACCAAGCTTTCATTTCCACAATTTCAGAACTAGATATTCCCTGAGCATTTTGTAAATGGTAAATGCTACGGGCTACTTCAATCAAATGTAATCCGTCTATTAATCCAATTCCCCGCCCAGTATACTTTCCTTGTATAGCTTGAGCATACAGAAAATGAGGATACATTTTAGTTGAATCGTTGATGAACCATGCTCGTAAATGGAGCATCGCTTTTTCAGCATATTTTTCATCGTTACTTATGAGGTAAGCACTGGTCATGGCTCCCACTATCCGACTCATCCGAACCATAGCCAGCCGATGGCTCAAAAAATTAGAAGGGTTACTCCAACCATCTTTTCGAATATAAGGACCTTCGGGATCATCGGGATTAGGCCACCAATAATCTCCTTCGGAATAAAATTCGTGAATATTTCCAGCACTTCTCATACAGAAAGAATCAGTCACCGTAATAGGTTCTACCTCCCAATAGCGCTCTACCAATTTTGCAATTCGATCTACTTCAAAAGACTTCACTTGTTTTATTGGTGAATATTTATCAACGCTTTTACAGCCAAATATCAGTATGCTGAAGAATAATGAAACCCCTAAAATACTATGTTTTAATTTCTTTTCCATCCTTAAAAATAAAAGTGCGACCAAGCAAAACTGGCCGCACTATATACAAACTAATCAATCACTAATTTATAACTAATTTACTATTCCTAATAGTATTATCTACTGAACGAACACTTACAATGTATAAACCTGGCAAATATATACCTGATTCAAATATCTGCATGATTTGCGAACTACGTTCAAGCAATTTTCCATTGATGTTGTAGATTAAGACCTGCTTTAAGATGACTTGATCTGACTCAACCACAATACGTTGCTGCTTGGTATAAATATTAATTTCACTTAGATCAAAAATATCAATACTGGTTTTATCAGTAATGTTTATGGGAGAATCTCCCACTTCTGAAATATTACCCTTACCATCAATGGCATAGGCATAATATATGCCGGCAGTTAGACCTTTTGTAGAAAGTTGTACATCAACATTAGCCTCCGTAACATTAGAAACCGCTCCATTTTTAAAGGCGACGGCAGTAATGAAATCAGCATTTTTAGACTGAGGTTCACCGTCCAAAATAATATATACTTTTCCAGTACTCTCGCTACTTTGCACCAATACAAAACTATCATTTGCATTATCGACCGATTGAATTCCGGCAGACACAATTGGAGCAATACCGTCAGTAATTGTAATTGCATTATCACCTTTTTCTGAGATCATTCCTGATCCATCAACGAAATAGGCAAAATAAGTTCCAGGAGTAATGTTGAATGTTAAAATTTCAATGTCGACAAAGGCTGCTGTAACTGCAATTTTTGCTCCATTAAGGTTTTGAACAGCGGCATTCAAATCGTCGACTGTACCTTGGGCTTCACCTTCTAAAATGATGTAAACATATCCTGAAGCTAATGAAGTTTGAGCCAACACTATTTCACCATCGGCATTACTCACCGTTTGTTCATTGGCAAAAACTACAGGTTTCATTTCTTCAACCACATAGATAACTGTATTATGCTCTGCATCAACCTTATTCCCTTTTAGGTCTTCAACATCACTAACGGTTATCACCACCTCTTTATCTACATGACCAATAAAACTTTCGCATGTAATAAGTACTGATCGGAAATTGTACAATTCAACGTTTTTGGCAATACCTGTCAATCCGGCTGAACCTGACAAGGTGTAATTCTGCGGCATAATGGCCGAAGTTGTATCAATCCATTCACTAAATTTCACCAATAGTGTAGAATCAGAAAGCGCCATAATTTCAGGTAATACCTTTGCTCCGAGTACATCTGCCCAACGTAAATCACCTAAAGGCAAGCCATCGCCACCTAACACATAAAGTGTCTGATTTCCTAAAGTTAAATTTCCTGCTGGAGCATCGGCAAATTGTGGATCATCGCTCCATACATTGGTCCCGACTAAGCCACTTCCTAAAGCTATGGGAGCTACACTTTCGAAATAATTACAGAAATCGATGGATGATTGTGCTACTTCATCTCCATATATATTAGCTACCGTTTTCGAACCACTATTGGCAAATATTGAATTGCGAATAGAAACATGCGTCATTGAATCGGTGCTGATAACACTGTTCAATGAATCACCAGTATTGTAGAATGTACAATGATCAACTGATATAGGATAAGCTTTATTCACTGAAGGTTGATCTTTAATATTAATGGCTGCATCAGGAATATTCAAGAAGGTACAATTGCTAATTTCAAGCTTATCCCAACTTGGTGAGTCTTCAGTGGATAAACCAGTCATACTAATTGCTTCGGAATCTTCAAAAATACAATCTCTAAAAATGATACTGTCTGCATGAGTTCCTCCATAAGTTTTTACTATGGTTCCGGTACTTTTCAAAGCACCGTGGAAGTAACAATCTTCAGCAACCAGTGAATAACGACCAATGTTGGATTCCACTCTCAGCATATATTTAACTGGATTTACAGCGTGATTTTTACTGTCAATCTCAATTCCTTTTAAAGTTAACGAAGCACCATCGGCATACAGCCTAAAAGTTTGGTAGGTTGATGATTCACGGTAGTTACTGATTACTGGACGCCTAGTCAGATTTTCATCGGCCATAACTGTAATCTTAGCCGTAATTTTATGCCAGTATTCTAAGGCGTAATCACCTCCGTTTGTTGTTAATACAAATACGTCGCCATCATTAGCCCCAACCATATCAGCAGATAACTGAGGTGCATCTTCAACGGCATAATAACGAATACTGGGAACATATTTGATCACTGTAATTTTTTCAGTACTTGCAGCAGAAATATTTCCGGCCAAATCTACGGCAACGGCACTATAGGTGCCCGGTGTAATACCTTCTACTGAAATAGCGACTGATGTTTCACCTAAACCTTGAATACCTTTGGTTCCATTTGCTGCTTCGAGTTCTTCTAAACTAGAAATCGCTTCGCCTTCAAGCACTAAGTAAATGGTACCCGCTTCGCTCATCGATGCATCTATAGCACTTCCCTTTGCATTGTTTATTTCTTGTGCAGTAATCGTTACAACCGGAACTGATATATCAATTATTTGTACTGCATTGTCACTTTTCAATGATATATTTTCGTAAGAATCTACTGCATAGGCATAATAAGTTCCTACTAAAAGACCTTGGGTTGAAATCAAAACATCGGTATTTACACTGCCCACAGAATCCATTGCAGCTTTACCTGCTTCTATTGCTTTATTAAAGTCGGCAAGTGTAGCTTGTGCTTCTCCATCCTTTACCAGGTATATAAGACCTAACTCAGAGCTTTGAACAGCAACCGTATTTCCGGGGTCGTTGTTTACTTCCTGAGTTTCCAACATTACAACTGGAGGTACTTCATCGAGGTAAGTATAACTTGCTACATTATCTTCAGCAATCACATTTCCAATCAAGTCTTCAACATTGGAAACTGTTACCAATACAGTTTGACCTGCTGATATCGTACTTAAATCAGTCACTTCCAATTCTACACTTTTAGAATCTTCGGACATGCTTGCATTAATTGGATTACCTGTCAAACCAAATGTACCACTCAGCATATAGTTGCCAACTAGGTTAGCAGTTTCAGCCGAAACCAACTCATTGAATTGAACACTCAAATGCGTTTCATCTACTTTCAACAATTCAGCAAAAACCTTTGGTGCATATACATCGTCGTACCAAGTTAAATCACCCAAGATCTGTAAATCACCAGCCACCAATTCAGCAGAATTTGTCAACGCAAAATTGGAATTGGATGCATCGGCAAAAACGGGTAAGGTTTCAATTGTATTTGTTGCTGTAGGTGCTGTTTCGAAACCACCTACGTAACAATAATCGGCACTGGCAAAAGTAGGATCCAGGCTTCCGGCTACGGCATTAAAAATGCTATTCTTAACCGAAATAACTCCTTGCATGTCCCTAAATTTAAAAACACCTTCAGTACCGCTAATTTCATTAAAAGTAACATGATCGATGCTTACATCTGTACCTATTGCTACGGTTCCTGATGAACGATAATAGATTACTGGACCAGCAATTTTACTAAAGGTAGAATTGCTAATGTTCACCGCACCATAAACAGCATCGGGCGTATACAAACAAACAACACGTTGCTTACAGTCGGTAAGCAATGAATTTTCAATACTAACTGTTCCACCACCACTGTTAATACGCAGTGAACCATTGCTATTTGTATTTCCATGAATGAAACAATTTTTAACCAAAAGATCGATTTCACTGTCAATACGAACCACATTTCCTTTGTCGGCAGAACAATCAAATTCAAGGTTTTCGAAAGTAACCGAAATCCTTTCCGCTGCGTTTCGAACCCGCAATATTCCAAATGAACTGCTGGTGTTGGAAGTATAACTTAGAATCGGACGAGCCGCTAAATCATCAGCCCCTTTTAATACCGTTGTGGTACTTATATCGGGAGCAGAAGTTAAATCGTATGCACCACCTGCGGTTGTCAAAATATATTCACTGTGTGAACTTGCAGTAATATCAGAGATTAATCGCTCGATTTCATCAACTGCATATTCATTTGAAGATGAAGTTTCAGGATACCAGCTTTGATCACCAGCAATCCCACCTTCACTATCGATTAGCATGGCTGCATTCGAAAGTGAAAAATCGTTGTTTTCAACATTAGTAAAAACAGGAGCTGTTTCTAAAGTGTTAGTGCCTGTTACAACTTTTTCGAGGCCTGCCAAATAACAATAGTCCAATAAATCAATGTTACTTAATGAATCTGCTACTTGAACAAACAATGAATTGGTAACGGCTACTGTACCACTCATTTCAGTTCCTACTTTAATCACAGGTGCCCCAGCAGGTATATTGTAAAAGGTACAGTGATCGACATTCAAGTTTGTACCAGCTGCCGTTACACCATCTGTGTCACGATAATAGATCGCAGCTGGTCCTGCACTATTGGCAAAAGTTGTATTGCTGACACTTACGTCGCCATACACTTCCTTATTTCCGTAAAGGTAAATTAAGCGCCGCTTACAGTTATAAATGAAACAATCTTCAACTGAAATTGAAACACCACTTTTATCTGCACGGACAATTCCGTTACTTGTAGTAAAATCATGGATATCGCAATCAACAATTGAAATGGAAGCGTTTTCACTTCGAACACGGGAAATTCCCATCATTAATTCCGATGCGGTACCATCAAATTCCAAGCCCTGAACTATCAAGCTATAAGGCCCGTTTTGTATGTCAAAAAAATTACGATAAGTTCCGGTATTTTCAAAATCGGAGATCAATGGTTTTTTAAGCAAACCGTCTTTAGCTTTAATCACAACATCGCCAGCCAAATCGACATCACTCATGCTATAATTTCCACCATCGGAGGTAAGAATGTATTCATTGTAAGCATTTGCCTCAATATCGGCCACCAAGGCAGCAACATCGGCATCGGTATATTCTTTAGAAGTTTGGGTATAAGATTGTACAGCTGTACTGCACATCAATACCAATACTAAAGCTATTCGAAAAATAACCTTATGTTTCAAGTAGATTTTTAGGTTCATAATTCTTTCTTTTAAGTTTAATTATTATTGTCGTGTATGTTAGTGTGTTATAATTTCAACAAAACCTGACTTCAATCCTTGGGACATGGCTGATACTATCGCCTTTTCACCGTTTAAACGAACTCGTATTCTCGCTCTTCCATTGTACAGTTGAATTTGTCTTGAACCATTTGAAGTACCCAAGTTATCGAGTAGTATTCCATCACCGGCTATGGCAAAACGAATCTGATTTTTGGCATCGGGACAAAAGACAGCATCCTCATCGTAAGCTTTTACTTCCAGCTCAACAATCTGATTTGCCTTGCCTATTTCATCAAATGTGAGCATGCTGGGTGCTTTCCATTTAGACGTTTGGTATATCTGACTGATTTCATCAGTTACGCTAACGTCTCCTATACGGGCCACAACTTTTAGGTGATTCTCCCCTTCCTTAAAATTTACCATCCAACGCAATCCTGCTGCTGGAAAATCCTGACTATTTCGTGTTTTCACACCCAATGATACCCCATTAAGAAAAAGTTCAGCTGTTTCACAATTGGAATAAACCTTTACCATTTTTAACTCATCCGTTTCGCCCCATCGCACTGGAAAGGTATGACCGTAGATATATGTCATGGGCTTTTCGGACCAATAGGATTGGAAAACGTAGAAAGATTCTTTTTTGGTAAAGTCGCGTTCAACAACTCCTTTTTGATTTACATAGGGTACCGGATTTTCGGGTCGTAAGGGCGTGGAAAAGTCTTTGAAAGGCCAATAGGCAGTTCCAATGTGCCAGTCCATTTTCTCCTGTTCTTTAAGGTGCCAGTCGATTAAATTTGTAGCATATGTTTCTGACCAGTCACCATCTTTGGAAACTCTGGCAGCACCTCCCGATAAAAGAAAATCGCCATCGCGTTCGTCGGCACCATCACCTCCCGAGATTAGTTCTAATCCTTTATCGGGGTTCTCGGAATGGCGACAGGCATGATTACTTGCCCCCCACTCGACGTGCAAAAATGCATCTACTTTTTCGTTCCACTCTTTGGATACCTTTGTATATTCAGTATACTTTCCGCGATACCATCCGGCCCAGATGGAAGGCGAATAAACGTCAACAATGTCGGAACAAAAATCGCAACGACGTATGGCTGTTTTCCGCTCATCATCCAATTGGTGTGCAAGTTCGTTCAGCTCACTCATAAAAGAGCGAATTTTTTCCTTATCGAATTCCGGAAAATCACCCGGCCAGTCGTTTTCATTTCCTAACCCCCATATAATTACAGAAGGATGATTGTAGTGCTGGTTGACCATATTGGTCAACATACGCCGTGCTTGTTCTTTGTAAGTCTTTCCTCCCAATCCTCCTCTACACCAGGGAATTTCTTCCCATACCAAAATGCCCAAACGGTCACAAGCGTCTAACACTATTCTAGATTGCTGATAATGCCCTAAACGAATGAAATTCACTCCCATTTCTTTCATCATTTCCATTTCCTGAATAATCAAATTTTCAGGCATAGCGGCCGCATAACCGGCATGATCTTCGTGCCGATGCGTTCCTCGCAGAAACAAACGCTCTCCATTTAGTAAAAAAGGTCCGTGTGGGATAAATTTAAAATCTCGAATTCCAAAGGAAGTGGACAGTTCATCTTCACCGGAATCCGTTTTCAGCGTTGCCTTTATGGTGTAAAGGGTCGGTGAATCGGTCGACCACAATTGAGGTTTATTGATGCTAAAATTGGCCTTAAATTCATCGGATAAGTTATCCAGTTGAAAAGTTTCTTCCTGAATTTTTTCACCCTTAGCGTCAAAAATATGACAAAGGATCAGGTTTTCTCCTTCTACATTTTCAGGATTATAAAACTGAGCTCTAATTTCAACTTCAGCTTTTTTATAGTTCTCATCAATACTAGTTTCCACATGAATCTGCTGAATGGAAGCGTCCGGCACTTTAATTAAATTCACATAACGATACAAACCACCATAGATATTAAAATCACTTAAATCGGAAGGAATCATTTCCAAATCACGACTGTTGTCGCATCGGATTACAATGGGTATTTTTAAATCATTCGAGACGTTTATTTTCTTATATTTTTGAATGGCTTCGGTAATATCAAAAGAAAACTCATCGTAACCGCCAACGTGTTCTCCTACGAATTGATCGCCAACAAAAAGCTTTGTCTTTTGCCCTGCTCCTTCAAAATGCAAAAGCATACGTTGTTGGTTTACCAATTGGTCATCAGTTATAAAATAACGGTACCAACCCGGTCCCTGGTAATAAGGGACATCGGGATCAACCGCATCAAACTGATTGAAGCAGTGAGGCATTTCAATGTTAGTCCAAACGGGAAGCATAGCTTCTTTTCCTGTCCTTAATGCTTCATACACTCCTCCCAAATCACCTTTCACATATTCCCAGCCTTGTATTAAGCGTTCGGATTGACGCTGAGCTTGAATGCTTAACGAAATTGTAATGAAGAACAAAAGGCTTATGATGCTACTTTTCATTTTTATCATTTTTATGAAATTGAATCTTGTTAATACCTCTGTATGTATCAAATCCTTATCAATAAATACTTACTTTTTTAATACTCACTTTTCCATCCGATACAATTTTCACAATCAATTGAAATTGATGGTTAGTAGGTAGATATATTTCTTGCTGCCCCAACATTTCCTTGCTTTGATACAATTTTCTACCGTATAAATCATACAAAGTCAGCAGGTATGGATGAATTGATCCAGGAGTAACGGTTAAGAAATTAGCATTTGCTTTTAGTTTTAAAGTGGCCTGTTTTTCCAATTGATTGGATGTAATCGGACCACTTTGTTCAATGATGGCAATTTCGTTTGCTGCTGCTGAAATACGTCCGTCTTCATCAATTGCGTAATAGTTGTAAACTCCTCCATATATTCCTATGGTATAGATTGGAACAGATACATTCACCTGCACAACTTCTGCCTTTTTGCCTTTATTGTTTTCAATTGCTGATTCAAAATCCTCACGAGTTTTGTTTGGCTCTCCCATTCTGATTAAATAAACCGTTCCTACTTTTGTGCTTTTGGCAACCACAAAACTCCCTTCTTCATTACTGACTGAAATATTTGAACCAGTTACTACAGGGCGCTTATCGGGTATGATATACGAACTACTGCTTAGTCCATGCAACGAATCGTTGTTTGTTGAAACTATATTTTGTGCCGTAATTATTAAAGTGGAAAGACTTGGTAATAATCCAACATTAGGAAACATGAATCGTACATTGTAAGAATCAGATAATACAACCGAAAAGTCCAAGTTTTCCAAACCTGAAGTACCACTAATACTAAAATTTTCAGGGACAATTAAGCGCTCATCAATCGGCAGATTAAAGTTCATCTGGTAGGTCGAATCGTTCAATTCCATTAGTATTGAACTGACTGAAAAAACAGTCGTATTATTCAAACGTTGATCTAATTGAGCTTCGTACAAAGAGACAGGAAATAATCCCGTCTTATTCTGACCTTCCCAAACTCCATCAGGTCGGCCGCTTCGTGCTCCAGTTGATTTATTTCCTTGAAATCCGATGTTGTAATTTTTTGCTGAAGCCCAAGGACTTTGACAAACGGAACTACTTCCTTTGCAATTCCAAAAAACCTGATTGGCACCAGCCCAACCATGCCCCGATCCCATATCGTCGCGATCCTGAACATTAATTTCACCGTCAGTATCGATGGCATCGAATAAAGTGCCCATAGCCCAACGGTGATGTGGTCCAATATCGCTGTGGCCATTTCTGGATATACATTGGGTGAATACATTAGGCCCGCAAACTCTCGAACCGGTAACAAAGTCGTGGCGACCTTCAGAAGTGGCACATCCTTTAAATAAATTGAGTTGACCTTCGCAATAGAAGGAATATCGTCGGCTACCTGTAATAATCGATTTTGGATCCATACAAGTACAATTGAGTACCGTATTTAATTTTGACTCTCGCCCCAAAGCAACACAGGCATACGCAAAATACCACGAAGTTATATCCTTTGCCCAACCGTGTTCTACTCCTTTAAATTCAACAGCCGTCCAAGAATGCTCTTCATCGTCTTCGGAACTATAGGTCGATTTAAAGCAAATGTTTTCGATCCCAACATTGTTGATTCTATTGAACGAAGATTTATAGACAAACCCACCTCCGTAATTCTTGTCGAGTGCCATGATTATCGGATTTCGGAAGAAAAGTGTATCACCATTCACCTTACTTATCGTACGTTCAAAATAGAAGTTATAACTGGATGCACTCCATTGAGTGGAAGGATCATTTGACGTTGAAGAAATTTGATCCATTTTAATATCCGAAATCCAGTTATTCGTTCCAGGACGATAAAGGGCAATTTCATCACCTACTGCATACCCTGTTGTGGACGAAACCACAACAAATTTTCTTCCCACTGGGACGTAGGCTTCAGTTATCGAAACTTTAGTACTTTGATCGGTTGATAGTCCACCAGCACTTCCAACTTCAAGAAGTGTTCGTTTGTTAGTGCCAGTTGCAATAAGAACTGTTCCATCAGCATCCTGACCTTGCCCTCGAAGAACAATTCCACTTTGGGAAATGCTTAACTGACCTTCAATTTCGTAGGTTCCTTTTTTCAACACTACTGCTCCGCGAAAACCTTTTTCGTTGGGTGTATTGTTGTACAAGGCTTCAATTGCTGCTTGAATTGAAGCCCCATCATCTCCATCCACAGGTGAGACCTCTACACGCATTTCAACGTCCGGTAAACTTTCATTTCCATAGCGATATCCTACTTGACTAAAATCGGGAATGATATTTCCTGCTTCGTCAGGAGTATAAGTTAATTTGCCTCCTTCGCCATAATACACCAAATCTGATGACCAGCTTTCCTGCCCCATCGTTTTTAGCATTACAAACAAGAGAAATGTAGCAATTATTACTTTCGAGAATTGAATAATTATAGACTGTCTCCTTAGGTGAAAAAATAAAGACGACGCAGCAACTGCCTCGTCTTTAACTTCTTATTTTAAAATAGTAATGTGTGCACTTTTAACCCAATTGGTAGTTTTGATTTGATAGATGTAAGTTCCTGCAGAAAGCTTTTGCCCATTCCTTGCTGAACCATCCCAATTAATCACATAACGACCAAGTTCCTGTTCAGCTTTAATCAAATTTGTTACAATTTGACCCTTCAGATCGAATACAGAAAGTTCAACATTTTGATTTTGCTCAAGCGTATAAACAATACTAACCTGATTTATAAATGGATTCGGATAGGCTTTAATCGCATTCAGAGTATGATCTTGAGTACTTTTCCCAACGTTAAAATCTGGGAAATAATTCAAATTACCCAATGGAGATCCATCTTCAGCCGCAGTATACGATTTTGAAGAGGTGGAAAAACTGCAATCCATTTCATCGGGAAAATAACCACCATCGCCACCAACACACCAACTATCGGGATAGGTACCGGCATTAGGATCGGCATAATACAAAGCGATGTACGATATTTTTGGATCGCACATGGTATTGAAACTTAAATTCTCCGAAAAATAGATGTCGTCAACTTTGTTAACATCAACGGCCGTTTTCAAAAGTGGATTTACTGCAACTGGTGCTTCCACAGAATCGATTTGATCCCAAATACCTTTTACCGCATCATCCCAATAAATATTATTG
>JAQIBQ010000384.1 GCA_027859005.1 Prolixibacteraceae bacterium
AATAACTACAGTTCGAAAAAAAAGCATTGGAACAAAAAGATGAAAACATTAAAGTATATTTAACGAATGTTGTACATGATTTACGTTCACCTGTCGCATCAATTAATATGATTTCAGAATTACTTGAAGAGGATCTTGAATGTAACGACCCTATTCACAGCGAATTAGTATCGTCAATAAAGAAAAGTTCAAAAATGATGCTGGATAGAATATGCTGCATGCTAGATAATGCTGCTGTTGAACAACAATCAGTTCTGAATGATATGATATACGATAACCCGTATTCTATTATTGATAATGCTGTAAAAAAACATCATGTATTAGCTATTGATAAAGATATTGATATTGAATTAGTAGTTGATAAAGAATTACCTTCTGTAAACTATAACAAAGAAGCTTTAGACAGCGTATTCTCTAACTTACTAAGTAATGCAATTAAGTATTCCAATAAGAATACAAAGATTACCATACAAAGTATTATTAGAAAAGGGAAACTCGTTTTATCTATTAAAGATCAAGGACTAGGAATGAGTAAAGATGATTTAAAACTTATATTTGGACGATTCACAAAATTAAGTGCAAGACCAACTGGAAATGAAGATTCATCTGGTGTTGGTTTATCTATAGTAAAAAATTTAGTTGAAAAAATGTATGGGTCGGTAAATGTGTTTTCAGAGGGCAAAGGAAAAGGTTCTACATTTGTAGTTTCGCTTTCGACAAAAGCTCATGTTTGCCAACAAATTGCTTAGTTTAAATACGAAGCTATTTAACAGAATGAAGTTCATACATCTCCTATTATTATTGGCATCCAACAATTTCAATTCGTGTCCTTCAACTTGTATATTCAAGAATAGTATTAGTTTTGTTTTGAATTATTCTAAATAATATTTTATGTCTTGTACAGGATGCCAACTAAATAAATCAGATAACACACTCACTTCAAGCCGCGTAGACATGCTAACCAGTTACAACTGGCTAGACGATTTACCAGACACAACTCACCTATCAGAAATTGTAGAAGTTCGCTTTAAAGGAACACGTAAAGAGTTTTTTCGTAACGAAAGTAAGATTTCAATAAAAAGAGGCGATAAAGTAGTAGTAGCTTCGGCAGGAGGCCATGATTTAGGTATTGTTGGTCTAACAGGAAAGCTAGCACAAATGCAATTCGATCGAAAAATTAAAGACAAAGACCGATATCAGGTATTTAGTATCTATCGAATTGCTCGTGAACGCGATTTGGAAAGATGGGTAGAAGCACAAAAACGCGAAAAACCAGTTATGATTCGTTCAAGGCAAATTGCCAATGAACTTAATTTAAATATGAAAATTGGTGAAGTTGAATTTCGAGGAGATGGAAACAAAGCCATTTTTTACTACATAGCAGATGGACGTGTCGATTTTAGGGAATTGATAAAAGAATATGCCAGTGAATTTCACATTAAAATTGAGATGAAACAAATTGGAGCTAGACAAGAAGCTGCTCTAATTGGTGGAATAGGATCGTGTGGAAGAGAACTTTGCTGTTCATCGTGGAGAACAGACTTTACAAGTATATCAGCGCATATGGCTACTCGCCAAGGATTGTCACCAAATGCAGAAAAACTTACTGGCCGATGTGGAAAATTAAAGTGCTGTTTAACTTATGAATTAGACACATACTTGGAGTCTCAGGATGATTTTCCAAAAGAATTATTAATTCTTGAGACAAGTGCAGGAGAAGCACGTCATTTTAAAATAGACATACTACAAAAAAGGATTTGGTACTCTGTTGTGAATAATAAAACTCGTCTGAATTTCTCATTGCAAGTTGATAAAGTAAAAGAAATTATCAATTTGAATAAGCGTGGAACAAAACCGGAATTATCATCTCTTTTAGATCCTTCGCTCGAAGAAAAAGCAGACGAGAAAAATATGTTTAATCAGAATTTAACTTCTGATAAAAAAATACCACGGAACAAAAAATTAAGAAAGAAACGGACAAACAATAACAATACTCAGGAACCTGCAAAAAAGAAAAACAATCAACGACAAAGAAATAGTTCAACCATTAATAAAGCATAATTAAAAAGGCAAACGATTCTTGCAACCATTCAGAGCACTTAAAGTGGATTAATATGTAAAGTGACTAAAGTTCGTTTCTAAAAGAGTTGATTTTGAATCCTAAAAGCAAAAATCCTCGTTGCATTTAGGGGAAAATATTTTAATTCCAGAGGCAAGCCTCGAGGTATTATAATCCTAAAAGAGACTAAACCACTATGCATTGAAAATACATAGGTTTAAAAGATGAATGAAATTCATGAAAATATGGAGTTTAGATATTAGACACTAGACTTTAGATAAAAAAAAATGGTCTAATGTCTAGAATCTAATAGCTATTAATCTTTGATTCAATAGTTATAGAAACTAAAGTAAGTGCAATAAATTGAAAATCGCTGAAGGCAAATTGCAAGGTTTTAACCAGTAACTAGATAATAAAATTTCGAGTTTTTGGTAGTATTTATTTGAATAATAAAGGATTGAATCTGCCATCCAAGATTCCACTAAACGCCAAAATACAATTGAATTAAACATCCCTACTGCAACTTCACAGTACAGATAACATGAAATAAATAATCGGGTTTATTATTTTATTAATGATTTAATTACAACCTTGTTGGTGTTATATAATTTTTATTACTTTATTTTTAGTGAATCGTAATTCTGAGATATTCTTTTGATCGTTTAATGGGTGTAAAAAAAATCATATCAAAAATTCTTTTTGTATTTGTTCTAACTACTTGTAATTCTAGTGCATATAGTATTGTCAACAAATCCTATTCATTCAAACAAATATCACATGAACAAGGTCTTCCAGGTATAAACCTAAGAGATCAAATTCAGGATGAACATGGAATTATGTGGATCTGTGTCGAATCTATTGGCTTATGCAAATACGATGGGCACAAGTTTACTCTTTATAAGAATAATCCGTTAGACTCTAATTCAATCTCAAGTAACTATGCAAACAAAGTAGTTGAAGATTTTGATGGTAACTTATGGATCGCTACTGACAATGGCTTAAATATTTTCTATAAAAAGGACCAAATATTTAAAGCCTTTTTTAACGATTCGACGGACAACAAGAGTTTACCAAATAATTTTTGCAAAACACTGCTTATTGACAAACAAGGCAATCTTTGGATTGGAACCGAAAATGGTCTTGCCGTTAAAAGGAAAGATTCAAATACGTTTGAAAGGTACTTCACCAAAGCAAAAAACAGTATTAATAAAATCTCGATTCTAGACATTTACGAAGAATCGGAAGATGTTTTTTTACTCGCAACTAATAATGGGCTGATAAAGTTTTCACCTTCAACTGGCCAATACAAAATCTGGGCTAAAACGGGTAATTCTACCAATGAACCAATCCATAACCGTATTCTAGATATTGTTCCTGACAATAAAGGCTACCTATGGATAGCAACACACCGAGGTCTTGACAGATTTAATTTGGAAACTGAGACCTTTGATCATTGGACGTATAACAAAGAAGACCAAGTTGAACTTGAACTAGAAGGAATTAATTCAATACTTATAGATAAATTTGGATCAATTTGGGTTGGCACATACACTAGAGGATTAATAGTTATAGATCCACTAAACTATCAATATACCCGATTTTCTAAAAATACCGGTGAAGATTTCCCGATTAGAAGCAATCATATACGTTATATATTTGAAGACAACATGGGGCTGATTTGGATTGGAACTAAATTTGAAGGACTTTTCAAATACAACGACAATTCAAATGTTTTCAATAATTGTCCAAAGCAATACAATATTTTCAATTCACTTAAAAACACATATATCCTCAGCTTTCACGATGATTTGGACGATAATTATTGGATTGGCACAAAATACGATGGTTTATACAAAATTGACAATACATCAAATAAAATTTCTAATTTCCGACATGAAATTGGCAATAAACAAACTATAAGTTCAAATAGAGTTCAATATATTTTACGCGATTCAAAAAGAAAATTATGGATTGGGACAGAGTCTGGTTTGTGTTTATTGAATGAAAATGATAATACTTTCAAAAAAGTATCTAATATTCCTATAAACTGGTTATGTGAGGATAATCAAGAAAATATTTGGGTAGGAACAACATCTGGCATTTATGTTAAAAATAAAGGAACAATGAGTGTTAAACCTTATAAATCTAAGGCTGAACATTTAATCTTTAGCAACAATAACATTGAAATTATGCAAATTTCAACAGACTCCGAAGGAACAATTTGGTTTACTACCCGATACAATGGTCTTCATTCATACAATCAAACTACTGACTTGTACAAACATTATTTACATAAAAACGATAGTATTGGAATAAGTGGCAACATGGCTCGTTCAATTCTTGAAGATTCAAAAGGAAATTTCTGGATAGGGACAAAATCTCAAGGATTAAATCTGCTTAATACTGATAAAGGTACTTATACAAAGTATACCATTAACGACGGACTTCCAAGTAACATGATTCTTAGCATTGAAGAAGATTTAGATGGAAATTTATGGCTTGGGACCCACAATGGTATTTCAAAATTCAATTTTACAAATAATACATTTGTAAACTACAATAGTGATTATGGCTTGTATAGTAATATTTCAGAAATTGGAGCTAGTCATTTATTTTCAACTGGTGAATTACTTTTTGGTGGAAACAATGGATTCAATATTTTCAATCCCAAAGAGATTAAACAAAACGACTATATATCACCATTAATATTAACATCTATTAAAATTAATGACAAACAAGTTAGCGAAAATATTGAAAAACTGAAAAGCCTAAATTTAACCCACAAAGAAAATTATATATCCTTCGAATTTACATTAACCGATTACAACAATCCATTCAGACATGAATATTCAGTTTATTTAGAAGGTGTAGATCAAAATTGGAAAGAACTAGGAAATAGAAATTTTGTATCCTATACCAATATAGAACCGGGTAATTACATATTGTACATAAAAGGGGCAAATGAATTCGGTAATTGGACAAATAAACCATTAACTCTTCAATTGAACATTTCACCACCCTTCTACCGAAGTATTTGGTTTAAAATACTATCTGTCATACTTATTCTTATCCTTGCAATTATATTAACCATTCAAATAAGAAACCGACAAAACTTACTTGAAAAATTAATTAAAGAAAGAACCCAGAAACTAGAGTTTGCATACAGAGAATTACTATTAAAGAACACTAAAATTAGAGAACAAAATAGACAAATTGAATCTCATCATAACGAGCTTGAACAAAAAGTTACCGAAAGAACTCACGATTTAGAAATTGCAAAACGAAAAGCAGAAGAATCTGATAATTTGAAAACATCGTTTTTAGCCAATATGTCGCATGAAATTAGAACGCCGTTAAATGCAATTACAGGATTTTCTACTCTCATAAGTAATGATGTATACGATAAAGAACGAAAGCAAAAATATGTTAAGATTATTAATACAAATGCCAATTCTCTATTAAAGCTAGTAGAAGATATTCTCGACATTTCTAAAATTGAAGCAGGACAACTTAAAATTGAAAAAGATTTTTTTGATTTCAATTCAATGATAGTTGAAATAAATACCATATTCCAAGAAGAGCTAAAACACAAGTCATTTGAAAATGTAGCTTTAGTTTGCGTACCACAAATTCCACCCGAAAAAAACATTTACTTTAAATCAGACCAACTACGCATAAAGCAAATACTTGTGAATCTTTTGAATAATGCAAAAAAATTCACGTCTAAAGGGTTCATCGAAATTGGATATCAGCTTAATGTTAGATGTATAAAATTTTGGGTGCGCGATACAGGAATTGGTATTCGTAAAAAGGATCTTGAATACATATTTAATAGATTTACAAAAGTTGAAGAAGACAAAGCAATATACCGTGGAACTGGATTAGGACTAAGCATTTCAAAAAGCTTGGTTAATATGTTGAATGGTACAATTTGGGTCGAATCTAAAGAAAATATAGGGTCATGTTTCTTCTTTGAAATACCTGGCGACATTATTTTCAATAAGTCAAACCGTATTGAAAAAGTTCCAAAAGTTACCACAAAACTTAACCTTGAAGGTAAATCGGTATTGATAGTTGAAGATGAAAAATCCAACTATGAGTTACTCCACTCCTACCTACTAAATACAAAAGTTGAAATTGTATGGGCACAAAATGGCTTATTAGCCATAGATATCTTTAAGAAACGGAAGTTTGATTTTATATTATTAGACATCCGTATGCCTGAAATTGATGGCTATGAAACATTTGATCGAATAAAAAAAATCACAGACAAAGG
>JAQIBQ010000419.1 GCA_027859005.1 Prolixibacteraceae bacterium
ATATTAAAGTACACGAAATTGACACCATCATCTTTGATGATGAACTCACAGCAACACAACTTCGAAATATTGAAAAAAGAATTGAATGTAAAGTGTTGGATAGAACAAATCTAATTCTAGATATTTTTGCAGGAAGAGCCCAAACTGCGTATGCAAAAACACAAGTAGAATTAGCTCAATTAAAATATACATTACCCCGTTTAACCAGAATGTGGACTCACCTTGAACGACAAAAAGGAGGGATAGGAATGCGAGGCCCAGGTGAAACTCAAATTGAAACTGACCGAAGAATAATTCTATCGAAAATTTCAAAAATAAAAGAACAGCTTAAGAAAATTGATAAACAAATGACAACCCAGCGCAAGAACCGCGGAAAATTGGTTCGTGTTGCACTAATTGGATACACCAATGTGGGGAAATCAACAATGATGAACTTGCTTAGCAAATCGGAAGTTTTCGCTGAAAATAAACTCTTTGCAACACTTGATACTACAGTAAGAAAAATGGTTATTGGAAATTTACCATTTCTGTTGACCGATACTGTTGGCTTCATTCGTAAGCTACCGCACGGATTAGTAGAGTCGTTCAAATCAACTCTTGACGAAGTACGTGAAGCCGATGTGTTAATGCACATTGTTGACATTTCACACCCTGGCTTTGAAGACCAAATTAATACGGTTAATAAAACATTGGAAGAAATAGATGCTGGCAACAAACCAATGCTCTATATTTTCAATAAAATTGATGCATTTTCATTCGTACAGAAAGATGAAGATGATTTAAGTGAAACAACTACCGCAAACTGGTCTTTAGAGGATTGGAAAAAGAGTTGGATGGCAAAAAACAATACTCCATCAATATTTATATCGGCAACTGAAAAAACAAATATCGATGAGCTCAAAAAAATACTTTACAAGCAAGTGAAAGAAAAACACATCACCAGATTCCCTTATAACGATTTTTTATATTCAGAAGAATTTGACGAGGGCTAGAACCCACTTGATATTGATCCAAGCTGCTTAACAATGCAAATGTCGGTGCATTCTATTAATAACTCCTTTAATGTTTTATTCAATACAGGGTGTATGAAATCGGGAGCAATTTCACACAAAGGTTCAAGTATAAACCTTCTATTCTGAATGTGTGGATGCGGTAAAATTAAGTTTGCTTCCGACAAGACTATATCGTCATAGAATAAAATATCAATATCAATAGTTCGTGATGAATATCCTTTGAAAACTTTTCTAATTCGGCCAAGTTTATTTTCAATTTCAAGGCATTTATCAATCATTTCCAGTGGTGTTAAATCTGTAACAATCTCAATAACCATATTCAGAAATTTCTCGTTACTTTCAAAGCCCCAAGGTTCTGTTTCATATAATCCCGATAAATCAATCATCTGACCAATTCCAACATTAATATAACGTATTGCTCTAGAAAGATTTTTTTCTTTATCACCTAAATTTGTCCCTAATGATAGAAATGCTTTTTTCATAGCCAACCATTTAACTCAAAATCACAAAATATAAACATATTACAAGTTAATAGATAAACACACAACAACCCAAATTTTTGAATGCTTTTAGTCACTTACTATTGAACATTGATAAACTTTTATATTTGTTTGAACAAGTTTTGTAACAAAAGAGATATACTCTATACCTATAGTGCAAAAATAAAATAGAAAATTAAATATTATGAAAGGTTTTTTAAAATACACATTAGCAACCGTTGTAGGAATTATTATAGTAACTGTTCTTTCAATGTTAATTATGGGAGGAATCATTTCAGCAGTGATGTCTTCATCAAAGAAAGAAGTTGTTATTAAAGACAAATCGATGTTGCAATTAAAACTTGCGAGTCCTGTTGTAGACAGAGCTCCAAACGATCCATTTCAAGATCTTAACATTCCAGGATTTGATAGCTATAAAAAAATTGGACTCAACGATATCACATCGGCCATTGAGAAAGCAAAAGATGAAGACAAGATTAAAGGAATCTATCTTCGTTTAGACAATCTGGCTGCAGGCTATGCTGCTAGTGAAGAAATCAGAAACGCTTTACTCGATTTTAAAACTTCCGGCAAATTCATTTATGCATATTCTGAAAGCTATTCGCAAAAAGCATACTATCTAGCATCTGCTGCCGATAAGGTTTTTATCAATCCAGAAGGCATGCTTATGTTTACAGGACTTGCATCACAACCTTTGTTCTTCAAAAATGCATTAGAAAAATTAGGTGTTGAAATGCAAATAATACGTCATGGAAAATTCAAAGCTGCAGTTGAACCTTTTATGCTCGAAAAAATGAGCCCCGAAAACCGAAAACAAACCGAGGTTTATATGGGAAGTATTTGGGAAAATTTACTTGAAGGCATTTCAGAAAGCAGAGGTATTTCTGTTGATCAATTAAATGAAATTGCTAATGAAAACTTACTTTTTAGAAATGTAGATTTAGCACAACAATACCAAATGGTTGATAGCGTTTTATACGAAGACCAAGTGCTTGATTTTTTACGTGGAGAAACTGGCATTAAGCCCGACAAAGGCATACCAGTTGTTAGCGTTTCAGACATGAAACAAGTTCCCGCAAAACGAAAAGGCAAAGGATTAGCGAAAGACAAAATTGCAATAATTTATGCTTCTGGTGATATTAATGTAGGTGGTTCACCTGACGATGGCGAAGCCATAAGTGGCCGACATATCGCTCGTGAAATAAGAGAAATTAGAACAGACTCTACCATTAAAGCAGTTGTTTTACGAGTAAACTCACCAGGAGGAAGCGCTTTAGGATCAGACTTAATTTGGCGAGAAGTAAAGTTATTAGCAGAACAAAAACCAACCGTAGTTTCAATGGGGAACTTAGCTGCTTCAGGAGGATACTATATTGCTTGTGCTGCCGATACAATTGTTTCAAATCCATCTACAATTACAGGTTCTATTGGCGTATTTGGTGTAATTCCAAATTTCCAAAATTTGCTCGAAGACAAACTTGGAATTAACCACGACATTGTTAAAACAAATTCGTTAAGCGACATGCCTTCAACAAACAGGGCTTTAACAAAAACAGAACGAGCATTAATGCAAAATATGGTTGAAGAGACATACGCTACCTTTGTTAACCATGTTGCCGAAGGACGAGGATTAAGTTTTGAGCAAGTTGACGCAATTGGACAAGGACGTGTTTGGACCGGTGAAAATGCTCTTGAACTAGGTTTGGTTGATGTACTTGGAGATTTAAATGATGCAATTGATATTGCTGCTGAAATGGCTGAATTAGATAATTACCGCATTTCGAACTATCCAAAACAGAAAGATCCATTAGAATCTTTATTAAAAGATTTATCGTCTAAAGTGAAGTATTGGGCCATCGAATCGGAATTTGGAGAAGCCGCGAAATACTACAAAACACTTGAAAGTTTAAAAGAAAAAAACGAGATAATGACACGTTTACCTTATGGAATAGAATTAGAATAAATAAATTTATACCATACAAAAAATGCCTTCCAAATTGGTTGGCATTTTTTTTTGTCAACCACAGTGCTTCTTTGTAAATTACGAACTTATTCATACTTAATGATAAAAATATTTCTATATCCACTTTCTTTAATTTATGGGTTTGTTGTTTCGATTCGGAATTTCCTTTTCGATTCAAAAATATTCAAACAACATGAATTCAACGTACCAATTATTTCTGTTGGAAACCTTACTGTTGGCGGAACAGGCAAAACACCACATGCCGAATATTTAATTAAGCTTCTAAAAGCTAATTCGAATGTGGCTTTCCTTAGCCGAGGTTACAAACGAAAAACAAAGGGTTACATACTCGCAAATAATCAATCCTCGTTATCTGAAATTGGAGACGAACCAGTTCAAATAAAGCAGAAATTCCCAGAAATACCTGTTGCTGTTTGCGAAAAGAGAGTCGTAGGTATAAATCATTTATTAAAAAATAAGGACCTAGATATTGATGCAATTATTCTAGACGATGCTTTTCAGCACCGAAGTGTAAGCGCAAATATTAACATTCTTTTGATCGATTATACTCAACATATTTTTAACGATCACTTATTACCTCTAGGTCGGCTACGTGAATCAACCAACGCAAAATATAGAGCCAATTTCATAATTTACACAAAATGCCCTCCTGATCTAAAACCAATAGACCAACGTATCATCAAAAATAAATTAGACATTCGCCCTTACCAAAACCTATTCTTCACAAGCATTGTTTACGGTGAAATTACACCTGCCGAAAAAGGGTTCACACTTTTTAATAACGACATGCGAACCTATTCAGTTTTGTTGATATCTGGAATAGGAAATCCATCGCCATTATTAGAATATTTAACGCCACAAGTAGGTGAAATTATTCACGATAAATATCCAGATCACTATGAATACAAAACATCGGATATAGAGAAAATTGAAGCTAAATTTAATACGATAGAAAATAGAACTAAATTAATAATTACAACAGAGAAAGATTTAGTTCGCTTAAAATCGGTCGAGAATAAACCCGATAATTTCATTCAAAAATTATATTACATTCCAATCGAGATAAAATTTATTGAAAGATCAAAAGACACATTTAATAAGCGCATTCAAAACTATGTTACAGAAAATAGAAGCAACAACAAAATTCATTCAGAACAAAACAGGCTTTAGTGGGAAAACAGCTGTTATTCTAGGTTCTGGATTAGGTAATTTTGCCGATTTAATTGAAGCCGAATATAAACTGGCTTATGAAGAAATCCCTAATTTCCCGGTTTCTACAGTCGAAGGCCATACAGGTCAACTTATCTTTGGAAAATACAAAGGGAAAGATATTATTGCCATGCAAGGGCGCTTTCATTACTACGAAGGTTATAGCATGGAAGAAGTAACATTCCCTATTCGTGTTTTTAAAGCCTTAGGAGTTGATTACCTTTTGGTTTCAAATGCCGCTGGTGGTATCAACTATAATTTTGAAGTTGGTGATGTAATGATGATTACCGATCACATTAATTTCTTTGGTACGAATCCATTAATTGGTAAAAATGAAAACAAATTGGGCCCTCGCTTCCCAGACATGTCAAGAGCTTATAATCCAGAACTATGTGACGTTGCGCGTTCATTTGCAAGTGAAAAAAACATACAATTACACGAAGGAACCTACGTAGGCTTAACTGGCCCCAGTTTTGAAACACCTGCAGAATATCGTTTTTTACACACCATTGGCGGTGACACCGTAGGAATGTCAACGGTACCCGAAGTAATTGTTGCCAACCACATGAGCATGAAAGTATTTGGAATGTCGGTAATAACGAATAACGGATTAGCAATACCAGAAGAAGGCAACAAACACAACGACGTACTCGATATTGCTAAAATTGCAGCTCCTAAACTTGAAGCAATTTTTGGAAAGCTAATTTCAACTGTAGGCTAATGATTGGATTACTCCTACTTGCCTTAGCTCCTGTATTCATTATTGCGTTCTATATTTATTTCAGAGATAAATATGAAAAAGAACCTTGGAGTTTATTGCTTAAAGCCATGTTTTTAGGTGTTGCTATTGCCTTCCCTGTGATCTATGCCGAACAAGTAATGAGTGCCATTGGAAGTAGCTTTAAAGGATTGTACAAAGCAGGTTGGGATGCATTTATGGTTGCTGCCTTCTGTGAAGAAGCGTTTAAATACCTTGTATTGTTCCTTTTAATTTGGAGGAACAAAGAATTTAATGAGAAATTCGATGGGATTGTTTATGCTTCGTTTATATCCCTAGGATTTGCTGGAATTGAAAATATACTTTATGTTAAAGACGCGGGTATTTCAACGGGTTTAGTTAGAGCTTTTACGGCAGTGCCTGCACATGCTATATTTGGTGTTAGTATGGGTTTTTTCTTTGGGTTGGCTAAGTTTTATCCGAAGAAAAGAAAGCAGTACTTGTATTTCTCATTCTTACTCCCTTTTGTTTTACATGGGTTCTACGATTTCATTCTCATGTCGGGTAAAAGTTATTTACTGATACTCTTTGTCCCTTTCATTATATACATGTGGACAACGGGCTTCAAAAAACTTAAAACCCTTAATAAAAATTCAATCTACAATTCCGATTTAGACATTGGAATTGATTTTGGTAAGGTGAACGATTATAAAAACTAATAACCTCGACGTTTAGCTTTAGCCATTACGGCTTTTCTAAGACTTTGCAAATCGTTATAAGTTTTACAATTTCGAATAAAAAATTGGATGACAATACTACTCTGAAGTATTTCTATATGGTTTCGTTTTGTAATATTCTGCTGAAGAGCTTTTCGCTTTATCTTCAATTTTGGTTTACTATTGTAATAAGCCAAATGTGCCTTTACAATTGCAGCGGCATTTTTCAAGTCAAAAGTTACTGCATACTTTACAATAGCTAATGTATCAATAAGCATTCTTTTAAACATGATACCACGCAAAAAGCTTCCGGTATAATTTTTATACAATGTCCACAAACTATTCCTAAAATTCAGGTACAACTTTCTAGGGTTATTGTATTCTAATGTTGCACCTCCGTAATGATAAACTTTACTTTCATACACAAATAAAATTCGATGTCCTTGATTTTTCAACCTCCAACATAAGTCAATTTCCTCCATGTGTGCAAAGTAATCGGCATCAAAACCATTGTTTGCTTTAAATATTTCTGCACGTATAAACAGGCAAGCTCCAGAAGCCCAAAAAATATCGGTATTCTTATTATACTGTCCATTGTCGTACTCAATGGTATCCATTATACGTCCTCTACAAAAAGGATAACCGTATTTATCGATAAGACCACCAGCAGCACCGGCATGCTCAAAGCGTGACCAATCTCTATCACACAAAATCTTAGGTTGAATTGCAGCAACATCGGCCTCGTTTTTGAAAATTTCAAGAACGGGGTTAACCCAATTTTTGGAAACTCTTGCGTCACTATTTAGCAAACAAAAAATATCTGCCTCAACATTTTCTAAAGCTTTATTATAGCCACCGGCAAAACCGTAATTCTTATCTAATTTGATCAGCTTAATTTGTGGATATGTTTCTTCAACAAATGCCACAGAGTTATCTGTTGACCCATTATCGGCAACATATACATCACATTCGTTAAGATTGGTGTATTTAATTACGTGCGGCAAGTATTTGTACAGGTGCCCCTTACCGTTCCAGTTTAGAATTACGATTGCTGTTTTCAATGCCTCTATTTATTGTTCAAGTTATTCCCCAAGAAAGCGTGCAAGTTAAATTATCTCACAATGAAATTCAAACTATTTAGAAGTATTCTCGCGTTTATGCTTCCATCGTTTGTGCGACCACAACCATAGTTCTGGGCAACGAATAATTGCATCCTCTAAATATTTCATTGAAACTTTAGTTATTTCATGCTCTTGTGTTGATTTGGGATCATCCGTAATTAATTTGAAAACCAGTTTGTAATACCCTCTTTTAACTAATTCTAATTCAGTCCAAACGACTGCAGCGTTAATTTTTTTTGCAATTTTCTCGGGTCCAACTATCATTGGAGTATCTTGATTCAGAAAAGGCATCCAAAATTGAATTTCATTTTTCAACGGACGCTGATCGGCAATCAAACCCGCAAAAAATAATTCACCATTTTTAGAATCTAATACAAGTTGTTTAAAGGTTTGACGCATTTCAAGCAAAATTGCTCCTTCTTTCCCCCTTATATCTTTATAAAATCGGTCAAACATCTTATTGTTCAACTTTTTATAAATAGCATACAAACGATGTTTTAAATGAACTCCCAGAAGACTAGTAAATTCCCAATTTCCATAGTGAGCAGTGATACAAATCACACTCTTTTTCTGGGCATATAAATCATCAATCAGTTCCATGTTTTCATAGACCAATCTTTTGGAATGTTCTTTCTTTGTGATATGAGTTAAGTATAGTGTTTCAACAAACATATCGACAAAATGATGGTAGAACTTTTTTTCAATAAGTTTAAGTTCATGTTCATTTTTTTCAGGAAATGAATTTCTTAAATTTTCAGTTACTACTGCTTTACGATATCCAAAAACATGGTAAACAACTAAATATAAACAATTGGAGATAACATAGTGAAACCTTAAAGGGAACAATTGCATTGGCCAGGTAAGTGCCATCAGAATATAGTAACCTATACTTTTTTTCATTTGATTTTTAACGCTAAAAGTTGGGCAAGAATTATATCTTTTTTTGGAGTTGCAATTTTACTAAAATATTCGCTTAACTCACTTTCACTAACTTCATTTTTGCTCAATTTATTTTGTAGTACATCAAATTCCTCATTAGAAATATTTTTCTTTAGGAGTTGTAATAATGAATTGTCACTATACGCTAGTGCCAGTTCGTCTATTGCACTTTCAATAATACCACGTGCCTGTTCTTTAACAGTATCGGCTTGTTTTATTCCTGTCTTGTCACGTAAAGACCAACTAGAATAGTCGTATTGAAGTTTTTCGATAAGCCCTAGCCTTTCGTCATTGTTGCCAAATATTTTACGAATAAGTTGCGTTGCTTTGATCTTCCATACCTCGAGGTCGAAATTTTTCTGATTGGAATAGTTTAGTAATTTGTTAAGTAAAGCCTTTTCGATTGTTTTCATAACTAGTTGCCCAAATGTTTATGAACAATTTCGTAAAATTTGCTGAAATAAATCGAATTTGTAGTAATTATCTGGCCATTATACAAATATTCAGAGCTGCCGTTAAAGTCGCAAACCTTACCACCAGCTTGTTGCACGATAAATGCCGCAGCAGCAATATCCCACGGATGAAGGCCATATTCCCAGAAAGCTTCAAATCGGCCACAAGCAACATAGCAAATATCAATTGCCGCTGAACCCAACCTTCTTATTCCGCTGGTTTTCTCCATTATTTCACGCATCGAATCGATGTATTTGTCGATAAGGACCATATCGTAATAAGGAAACTCCGTAGCAATTAAAGCATTCTGGTGCTCAAAATTTGTTGATACTGAGATTACCTTATCGTTTAAGAACGCTTTGCTTCCTTCCCATGCATAAAACATTTCACCGTGTGAAATTTCATAAACCACACCTAAAACTATCTTATCGTCTTTCTTTAGCGCAATACTAATGGCGTGTGGCGTTAAGCCATGAATAAAGTTGGTGGTTCCATCAATTGGATCAATAATCCAATTGTAAATTTCCCCAATTTTTGTTGAAGTTCCTTCCTCTGCAATAAAGCCTGATTCGGGAATCAACTGAGATAAAGCAGCCACAATTTTCTCTTCAGAGAGTTTATCGATATTTGTTACAAAATTACTATGCCCTTTTATTTCAACATTTTTATCGATAGAAAAGGAT
>JAQIBQ010000430.1 GCA_027859005.1 Prolixibacteraceae bacterium
ATTAATAACATTCATTCTGATGGTTTCGAATTAAGTTCCGATGAAATTGATGGTGTAGGAGGTGCCGGAACTGAATTGTGGAAGTGGATTAACTTATCAGAAAGTGACAAACAAGAAACACCTGTCACTTTTACTGTTCCAGAAGGTGAATTAACTCAAATCATTCAAATTGGTGCTCGTGAAAACGGACTTGATTTCGATTTATTTGCCTTTGGGAAATCTGATGTTACTTATAAAGTTTCAGACCTAGGTGGAGAAACAGAGCCTATTGAAGAAGAAGTATTACCCATTGCCGATGGGCAAAAGAAATTTTTAGGGAATATTTATAGTAGTGCTCAGCGAACCAATTTTACTGAATATTGGAACCAAGTAGCTCCCGAAAATGCAGGGAAATGGGGTAGTGTTGAACGTACTCGCGATAATATGAATTGGTACGAGCTCGATGCTGCTTATAAACTGGCAAAAGATAATGGTTTCCCTTTCAGATTTCATGTATTGCTTTGGGGAAATCAACAACCAAGCTGGATAGAAAATTTACCTGCTTCTGAGCAACTCGAAGAAATTGAAGAATGGTTTGCAGCAGTAGCGGCACGCTATTCAGATATTGACTTTATTGAAGTTGTAAATGAACCATTACACGATCCACCAACTGGTTCAGGAAATGGAAACTACATGGAAGCCCTTGGAGGTTCAGGTGCAAGCGGATGGGATTGGATAGTAACTGCCTTTGAATTGGCTCGTAAGTATTTCCCCGATACAAAACTGATGATTAATGAATACAGTGTCGTAAATGAATACTCAAATATGACGAAATACATTAACATCGTAAATATTTTAAAAAACGAAGATTTGATTGATTGTGTTGGTTTTCAGGCCCACGCTTTTAGCACACGTGGTTCAACTTCAACAATGGTAAGCAATTTAGATCGATTGGCTGAACTTGGCTTACCTATTTATGCTACCGAGTTAGATATTGATGGAGCAACTGATCAAATTCAATTGGACGACTATAAACGTATTTTTAAAGCATTTTGGGAACACGATGGCGTTCATGGTATTACACTTTGGGGTTGGAGACCTGGTTTGTGGCGAAATGCTGAAAAAGCTTACTTAGTAAATTCCGATGGATCAGAAAGACCAGCATTGGTGTGGTTGCGCGAATACGTTGCCAGTGCTTTTGTAAGTGTAGATGATATAAAGAATGCACCTTCAATTGTTGTGTATCCAAATCCAGTTACTAATAAAATGGTTACGTTTACTGGTGTTGAATCCATAATAAGCATTAAATTATTCGATTTAAACGGACGTCAGATTAAACAGCAACAAGCTTTTAAGCAGAACCGAATTGAATTCGATATGAATGTGAATCCAGGAATTTATTTAGTTCAATTAGAAGACGGTGCTAATTCGTTTTATAAGAAATTAATTGTGCAATAAGGTAATTTGAAAAAAGACACAAGACACAAGATGTAAGAAGCAATTAATCCTGATACCTGATACTTGTATCTTGCGACTGAATGGTTAGAAAAATATAAATTGAAAGCTGCACTCTTATTTGTGTAGCTTTTTTTTTGTCTCATTTTTCCCACTTTACCTTCCATGTTCCATCTTTTGGAAATTGGTTTTTTTCACACATTCTAGCAATTGCAGTGAGTAATGCTCCGTTTCCGGGCAAATAAATTGTTAGCGTTTCGTTTTGAAAATTATGACCATTTTTTAAATAAGTATTGCTTGTTTCTTCTTGTAAAAGAAATTCAATAGCATCGTTGTAATAGCCTAATTCAGCAGCAGTCATTGCAGCTATTGGAAAATCCCAACCCCAGGTATCGTCCCAATGCCAATCTTTTTTAATGCGCTGATAGGTGTTTCTCATTACTTCTTTATCAACGATGTCTAATTCTGGAAGCATGCCAACAATACCTAGTACCATTGGATGATCGCTAAGGTAGGTTTCGTTTGTATACGAATCTGTAGCATTTTCGGTAAACAGGTAAAGGTCATCACTATTTGCGAGTGAAGATAGATTTGAAAGTATATGCAGCCATTGTTCCGGAACGGGTTCATCTAGTTCTTTAAACCATTGAATTGCGGTAACTAATCCCCAATGCCAATAAGCTAATTCAAAGGTTGGATTGATTGTATTCTCAGCCCTAAATCGCTCTTGTGCAGGAATAAGAGCTGGGCCTAAATCAAATTTATTTTCCGTGGAATTGTAGGTAGGGTAGTCGGCCATAAAATTGGCTGTTTCAAAAATCAATTCTTTGTACTTCGCTAGTATCGATTCTTTTTCATCGGAATTCTCAAGCAATAAGTTGCATAAGTAAATTACATGCGCTTGTTGCCAAATTAAATAGGAGCCAATTGTGCTGGGCGATTCGTTTCCAGCTAAATCAGTCATTTTTGGCCAACGTGCACCATCGTAACCTTGTGTTTTAGCCGTTTGCTTCGCCTTATCAAGGATCTCAAAATAGTAGTCGATTTGTTGCTCAAGAATTGAAGGTCGGTTCCACAATGCAAAGTGAACTCCATGCCACCAGTGCATTTCCATATGGAATTTTCCATGCCAGCTGTTAAAAGTTAACCCTGTTTCTTGAGGTGGAATATCACCTGCACATTGAATACGTGTAAGGTATTGCGACAATACAACCCTTCGTTCTAATTCAAATGCTCTTGGATCGGTACAATTTGAAAAATCGGCAGCACTTCCACTTTCCCAGAATTCTTTCCAGCTTTTTGCCGAGTAATTTTCAATTACTTCAAAACTATTGAGTTTTGTTGAATCTTTCCCTGTTGAAAAAGAACAGCTTAATTCTAGCTCTTCACTTTCGTTTATTGATGTTACGATGCACGAATTTTCTTTTGAAATGATAAGGCCATTTTTACACAGTAGATGAGTATTTTGCGCAAAGTCGTCAACTTCTCTTTTTAGTATTAATTCATTTTCTGATTGCTGACGAACTTCAATTTGATTGCTGTCTTTAAGCATTGTAATTGAATTTCGCCAATTGTTATCAATTTGGTTAAACTGATAGTTTATTGACAGTTGTTTGTTCTTCAGTAATTCGGAGCTAACCCTTACTGCAATTACATCCGAATTCGGATGACAAACGGTTTGAACCCTTACAGGTATTCCTTCTACTTCGAAATAACTATCAATTTTCCCTGAATACAGATGAAGCTTTTGACTAATGTTTTCAACTTCAGAAATGGAAACGGTATCGCCATTTGATTTTAACAAAACGAAACCTAAGCTTCCTAAATTCATTCGATGAGGGTTGGCTCTTAACCAAGCCGATGCTTTTGCTCTTTCGCTTTCAATTTCATCCCTATAATCGTGAACGTAGTTTACCGTTTTATCTCCAACTTGATAAGATTTATAGGTTTGATCTAAAGAATAATTCTCAGTATTAGGAAAAGAATGCCAGCCCCAATTTGATTGAGTTCCCAAAGGAATTCCTTTGTTGAATTCTTTAGGGAAGGTTTGTAGTCCGGTAAAATCTACCGTAAATGCAAAATTTCCATTTCCAATGCTTAAAGGTGAAAGTGAATCAAAACGATTGATTTCAATCGTATGTCTTTCTACCAATTCTTTTCTATTAATTCCTTCCGAATTACATGACAAGAAAGAAACAATAACAGAAAATAGTAAGCCTGTAATTTTAATTTTTCTCAACATCGATCAATAAATTGAGAGGTGTATCAATAGTGTTGATGAGTTTGCTGGTTATACGTTGATTGTTTCTCAAACTAATGTTTTGAGATGCTTTCCCTTCAATCTCAACCATACATTTTGGCTTTCCTATAAATCGAGTGCTTTCAATAACAATGTCGGATGAATTTTTCAATTTGAACGTATATGGACTTTCCTCGTTGGTTGAAACCGTTAAATTATTGAATTTTGAAAAATGAACATCATCAGTAAAAATAGCTGGACGAACGTCATTGGTTTTAGTGGTTAGTTGTACGTTGTTGAATTGAACATTTTCGGCATGTCGAATATAAAACCCGTAAGCAGGCAGTTGTCCAAACATTGTAGGTTCAGGGTACTCTTTAGCTTTTTCATCAATTGTTTTCGAAAGTAATGAATCTGCTCCGCCACCTTCGTATTCAATGTTTATGTTGTTCAATTGAATGTTTTTGATCGGATGATCTGGCATTCCTGTTATTGAACACCCTATGTTTTTTGTATTTCTCACTTGAACATTGCTGATGATTACATTCTTGATTGTTCCAATATGATCGATTACATCGCCTGCTTTGAAGGGTCTTGCACGATTGCCTAAACGCACAAATATTGGACATTCAGTGCCTTCAATTTGAATGTTTGATATGGTTACACCATCAAGAGTTCCTCCATCAACAATAAGTATAACAATGCCTCCAATACCAGTTAGCTTTCCAAAGAAATTGCTGGTGTCTTTTTTCGATGGTTTTACAATGCAGTTAGAGATTGTAATGTTACGAAATCCACCATTTGTTTCGGTACCTAATTTTATTCCATTGCAATGGCTGCTTAACACACAGTTGGTAATGCTTACGTTTTCGCATGAACGAGCCGATGTGCTTTTTAAAACAATTGCATCGTCGTCGGTATCCGAAATGATATCTGAAATGGTAACGTTTTTACATCCATCAATGTCTAAACCATCGTTGTTGAAATTGTTGTGATTTTCAATCGTTAAACCACGTATCTGAAGATTGGTGCACGCCAAATAATGTTGCATCCAACAACCTGAATTCTTCATTGATATTCCTTCAACTTTGATGTTCGTACAATTAATGAATCGTAATAAATGAGGTCGAGTAATTCCTTCGTCCATCCAAGTTAATTTCGGGAAATGTTTTCCTTGTCCATTTATTTCACCAAAGCCAGAAATTGAAATGTTATCCGCTTTTTCAGCATAGATAAGTTGAATTGTTTTTTCTTGAGTTCGAAGAGAGCTATAATCGGCTTTAATTTCAATGTAGTCTTTGATGTTTGTACTTCCATAAATTGTTGATCCTTCTTCAAGAAAAACATGTACATTACTTTTTATTAGTAATGTTCCTATTAAATAATTTCCCGCTGGTATTGCAACAACGCCTCCGCCATTATTATTGCATTCGTTTATTGCTTGTTGTATTGCCAAAGTACTTAATACGGTGGTGTCACTTATTGCACCATAATCCCGAATGTTGTATTGTTTAGCAAAAAGTCCTGTAGTAATTGCAAGAAGAAAAGTGAATAGAAATAGTTTAGTCATAGTCTTAATTTTAAGCTCCTCTAAACTACAACAACGAAATGAAAATTCAATAGTGTTTTATGTCGAGAAATAATCGGAAATAGGGGAACATTCTGAGAAGTATTGCTTTGGGGTCATTACTTTTTGGGCTTAAAGCTATATAAATAAGTTATTATTTGAATTCATGACAATGTAGCAGTAGATATTTAATCGAAAAGAAATATGTGTTTGTTTATAAAAGTAAATTTTACTTTAATTGTGGTTTTGAGGATGAAAAAAATACAATGACTTTTAAGACATGTAAAATAATTTTAGTTATTTAGCCAATGATTTACAAATTATAAGTAAGTCAAGAGTTTGAAAGATAATAGATCTTTAACTCTTTAATTATGTATTTTCTAAGTTTATTTAAATAGGTTAATTTAGAATTTTGAGCTTCGAGTAGTAATACTTGGAGCTCTTTTCTTTTATATATCTGAGTTTCTACCAGATTTGTTAACCATGTCAAGAAACATTAAGTTGAATTCATCAGCGTTTAAAAGTTCTTCAAGGCTAAGAATCATTCTATATCTCCATTTGTTTTTTTCATCGCTCGGAACGTTTATCCTTTCTTTATCTGTTTCATCCCATCGTAGTTCACCATCCATTGCTATTAGGTCTTGTATCGGAAAAATAGTCCACATTGATGGTGAATAAAGGTGTTGGTTTATTATTTCACGACAAATCCAAGGTTCAGCATAAAAGGGTGCTTTATTATTATGTCCCATCATGTTGTGGTAAAACCGTTGAGTTTTATCTTTATTTTCTTCCCACCATCCTCTTAGTGTTGTCATATCGTGGGTTGATGTAGTGCAAACACTTAAATAAGGAGCATCGTTTGGATGTCCAAATTCTATTTCCGGATTTTTAGGCATTCGTTGAATTTCCAAGCTCAGAATATTTAATTCTTGCATTACTTCTGGTACATTATCGGGAACCATTCCTAAATCTTCGCCACATATTAGCATGTTACTCGCTTCTATAAGTGATGGTAGTTTTTTCATGGCTTCGTTCTTCCAGAATTGCTGGTGCCGTTTGTAAAAGAAATCGATGTATAATTTGTCGAGATTGAATTTTGTTTCATAATCTAATTCTCGATAAGTATAGGAGTTGTGCATCGAAATTCGAGGATGATATGCTTCGTATGCCACATTCGGATCTTTAATGAATAATACCTCGTCGAGTAATGAAATTAAACCATCGCGAATGATTACATTTTTTTCACTGAGGTTTTGAGTTGAATCTTCCAATGGTGTGAAATGGTTAAATATATCACGCTGTGTATTATATTGAGGTTTAAGATGAAATACATTTTGATCGGGTTCTGTTAAATATAGTTTCTTTACTTCTTCAGTATATTCGCCAAAAAATTCGTGTAAGAAATGACTTCGAATATATGGTCTCGTAAATCTATCGCGATCGAAATAAATTCCATTTTCTAGTATTTCATCGGTTAATAATGGAAGCCCTGGTTTAAAATAGCCCAACAATCCATGAAGTGCATGTTTGGGAATTTCCCATATTCTGAAAAATCCAAGTATGTGATCAATTCTAAAAGCATCGAAGTATTTCGAAAGAGCTGTAAGTCTTTTTTTCCACCAGTGGTAATTGTCATTGGCCATTACTTCCCAATTATAGGTTGGGAAACTCCAGTTTTGTCCTAAAACAGCAAAATCATCTGGTGGTGCACCAGCTTGACCGTTTAGGTTAAATAATTTAGGCAAAGTCCAGGCTTCAATGCTATTTGGACTAATGCCAATTGGTATGTCTCCTTTTAAAGCAATTCCTTTTTGGTGTGAATAAGCTACAGCTTCTTTTAATTGTGCATCTAAATGAAATTGTATGAAATAATGAATCGCAATATGTTCGTGATTTTTTGATTTTTGATCAACAAGCTTTTTGATTTTATCTAGATCGAATTTTGCCCAAGCTCCCCATTCCTTGAAATCACTGGTTTGGTAACGATCACGCAGAAAGCAAAATGCAGCATAGGGTTCGAGCCATTCTTTATTTTCTTCAAAAAAAGATTTAAATGCTTTTGTGCGTTTTACATTTTTCCAATTTTGATCGAATATATACTTGTAAAACCTCGATTTTGTTTGACTTACTTCAACATAATTCACATAAGGTTTAGAATTCAGTAAGTCTTTTGCAATTGCAAATTCATCTTGTAATTTTTCATCTTCAAGAGTTCCCATTGCATCTAAATTCAAATAAATGGGGTGCAATGCAAATACCGAAATTGCTTTGTAAGGGTAGGAGTCTAGCCACGAATGTGTTGCAACAGTCTCGTTAATTGGTAGAAGCTGAATTATTTTTAATCCTGTTTTCACACTCCAGTCTACCAGCTTTTTTAAATCGTTAAATTCACCAACACCAAAACTGTCTTCCGAGCGTAATGAGAAAATGGGAATAGCTACACCTGCACCTTTCCAGTTATCATTTGGATACCTGAATTTTTCATCGTTGTGAAGATGGCAAATGTTTTCGGAAGCCGAATTAACATAGAAAATTGTTCTTTCATCACCATTTTCCCAAAAATCAATGTTCCCTGTTTTGTTATCAATAATTACATATTTGTAGTACAGCGGAAATTTTATTGGTGAAAGTTTAATGGTACAACTCCAAATCGGAAAATTAGAAGAATTTGATTTTATTGGGTTTTTCCAATTGCCTAACGATTCATTGTTTCCTATAATTGCAATGCTCTTACCCTTAGGGACTCTTGGTGCTCTTAGGTTGAATTGAATAACTTTAGATGCATTTATTTTAATATCATTTGATGGTTGATGTTGCATTAATACATCGGAAAAGACTTTTGAAAATAGAGGTGTTTCAATGTCAACTTGAGGTCTCCAATAATCTCGGATATCAATTTGTTTGAATTTTGAACAGTTAAAAACTCTATTTGGGCCACCTTCCCATATTGGCCGATGATTGGCTTGCTTTACAATATATTTGTATTCAAAATTTATTTTTTCGTTAAAGTTAATTACAGCTTCCCAGTCTCCTTTACCATTATAATATAGTGGAAAAGCATTTGTTGTTTCCCAATTCCCCAAAGCTTCTGTTGATCCAACAACACTAATACTTTCTCCCCAGTTGGTGTGGTAATTAATTCTTAATGTAACTTTCATTGTTGTATTTTTTGAATTGTATTGTATCGAAATCTTTCAATAAGGAAGTTCGTTGATATTTATGACAAAAAAAATGTCGAGAAACAACTTTTTTGATTAAACAATTTGAGACGAACGGAATTGGGGAAAAAAAAAGGAATGCATTAAAATGCATTCCCCCTTAAATATAATAAGTAGTTAGTTAAGATTTATTCAAGTAATTCATAGTCGTGCATCGATTTCATAAACGTTACGAAATCGTCTTTTTCTTCTGTATCCATAACTGCCATTGCACTACGTGGATGTTCGTTTAATGCACCAGTAATTAAATAAGGTACGTGGTAACCCCAGTCAATTTTCTTATTCCAGGGCAAAACTTCTTCCTGTATAACTTTTAGCAAGGGTAGAAGTCTGTATTTTGGGTTTTTAAGAAATGCGATCAAAATTTCAATTGGACAATTTCCGGCTCCACGTCCCATTCCCAATAAAGTTGCATCCAGCATAGTAACTCCATTTATTACACTGGTAATTGTATTTGCCATTGCCAATTGCATGTTGTTGTGTGCGTGAATACCAATTTGTTTTCCGGGTAATGCTGCTGCATATTTTTTTGCCAAATGTTCAATTGATTCACTGTACATGCTTCCAAAGCTGTCAACAACATAAACCATATTAACTCTTGATTCTGAGAGATCTTGCAAAGCTTGATCTAATTCCATTTCGTTTACTTTCGATACAGCCATTAGATTTATTGAAACCTCGTAACCTTTATCTAAGCAATGGTGAGCCAATTCTACTGCTTTATCT
>JAQIBQ010000440.1 GCA_027859005.1 Prolixibacteraceae bacterium
GCATGTTAAGGGCAAGAATAGCATGCCGTTCACGTGTTTGACCTTCGGTATGAGCAAGCATTAATTCTGCAATGGCTTTTTCGTCGAAAACCAGAATATCCATGCCAAAATTCTCGCGATACCATTTAAATCCTTCTTGTAAGTTTTCTACACCTACACCTAATTGCTGAATTCCATTTATTTGTTTAGTCATTTTTTGGTTTTTTTGAATTACATCGGTTTAATTCTGCGAGCCATATAATAATAAAGCCGGGGAATAAATCTACGAATGTGTAACATTAACATTTCTGAGCCTCCAACCCAAATTTCTTTTTTCTCTTTTTTCAACCCACGAATAATTAATTTTGCTGCTTTTTCGGCGGTAATTCCATTTGTTTGACCTGGGTCCATTTCACCATGCTCTTTTCCTTCTTTGGTTATTGCAAAACGAGAAATGTTTGTTTGAACTCGTCCTGGAATCAACATGCTTACTTTAATATTGAACTTTGCATTTTCAGCCAATAAACTTTCAAAAAATCCATGCAATGCGTGTTTCGATGAAGAATATGCCGATCGATAAGGAAAACCAAATTTACCAACTAAACTTGAAGTTCCTGCAAATTGTCCACCTCCATTTTCAATTATATGGGGCAAAATAGCTTTTGCTAAAGCAACCGCTCCGAAAAAATTAACTTCCATTATTCTCCTGTCGTTATCGATAGGCGTTTCGGAAACAAGTGAACGTTGGCTAATTCCTGCAAACTGATACAATCCTGCTATTTTTTCACCATCGCTAATCACTTTTTTTGCAGTAGTAAAAATTGACGGAGTGTCCATCATGTCTAATTGTTCGATACGAACAGTGCTACCCATAGTTTCAATTTCTAAGGCAACTTTTTCAAGACCTACTAGATCTCTATCTGAAAGTATAAGTTTAACATTTTGTTTCGCTAATTCAATAGCAACAGTTCTCCCCATTCCTGAAGCAGCACCCGTTATCCAAAAAGTTTTTCCTGTAAAAATCATTGGTATATTTAAAAAGTTGAGCAACGAAATTAAAAAAAAATATTCAAGCTCAGAAATTATGTGAATTATAATAGAATTATGCTTTGCCTTCCCATTCGTTGAAAAATTGCTCTAAATAGCTCTCCATGAAGTGATGTCGATCTATTGCAATTTGTTTACCTGTTGCTGTATTCATCCTTTCTTTTAATAGAAGGAGTTTCTCGTAAAAATGATTGATAGTGGGGGCAACTGAATGTTTATATTCTTCGAAATTGGCGTGAAGAACAGGAATAATAGTTGGATCGTACATTGCTCTGTTTTTACTTCCACCGTAGGCAAATGTCCTAGCTATTCCAACAGCACCTATGGCATCAAGTCTATCGGCATCTTGAACAACTTTCCCTTCGATACTTTTCATTGGTGTTTTAACTCCTGCACCTTTGTATGAAACGTTATCGATAATTGATGTAACTGCAAGTATTATTTTTTCTTCAACGTTCAAACTCAATAAAATATTTTGAGCTTCAATTCCTCCTGCTTTAAGATTGCCATCATTAAATTTCCAATCAGCAATGTCGTGTAAAAGCGAGGCTAATTCAACGATATATAAATTAACTTTTTCCGTGTTACCAATTCTACGAGCTAACATCCAAACGCGATAAATATGCCACCAATCGTGTCCACTGGCTTCATGTTTGAATTTTTGCTCTACAATGGCTGCTATTTCTTCAATTGTTTCTTGTTCACTCATTTAGTTTAATTTGAAAAAAAAGAAAGGCATTTTTATTGGTCTTTTCGAATAATGATATTTATTTTTCTAACTCTGGGTGCAATTATATGCTTTAATTATAGATTATTAACTATTTACGAGAAATAATATAGTAAAGTATCTAAAGATTTATATTTAATAATTTTACTTTGTACGTATTATACACAAAAAGGGGAACAGAGATGAGTGTTAGTACAATAGGTGATCTTTTTAATGAATCAGTTAAGAATAATGGATCGCGTTTAGCATTGGGTTTTGTAAATGAAAAATCGTTAAGCTATAACGATGTAAATAGCAAGGTAAATGCAGTAATGGCTTACCTTGAAACAAAAGGAATAAAAGTTGGCGATAAAGTTGGAATCTTAAGTGCCAATATGCCAAATTGGGGAATTGCTTTTTTTGCTATTTCGAAAATGGGAGCTGTTGTTGTTCCTATTTTGCCCGATTTTCATGAAAATGAAATTGAAAATATTCTTACGCATTCTGAATCAAAAGCTCTTTTTGTTTCAGAAAATTTAATTCGAAAAATTAAACCAGAAGTAAACGAAAAACTTCAATTCGCTGTGTTAATTGATCGATTTGCAGAAATTACATCAGATAATATAGTCGAACTTGAAAGTTTTATTATTGAAGGTACAATGCCTAAGTTTGAATATGAAGTAAACAAGCACAGCTTAGCTTCAATAATATATACATCTGGAACT